>JBBDYK010000356.1:0-11211 GCA_040901665.1 Pirellulales bacterium
GCTCCGATGAACTTCTGTACGTGGGCGTGGGCGGCGGTCGCGGCGGCGCCGGACCGCTAGTGGCCATTCGCTCGGATGCCGAGGGAGAACTCGACGTCGCCGACATGGCGTCAAGTCCCGGCATTGCCTGGAGCACGCCCCGCGCTGGCCCGCCCATGGCCTCGCCGCTCGTTTACGACGGCTTGGTCTACGTGCTCGAGCAGCGCGGCGGCATCATTGGCTGCTACGATGCCTTGACGGGCGAAGAGCGCTTTCACCAGCGGTTGGAAGGCGCCAGCGGCTTCACAGCCTCGCCCTGGGCCTATAACGGCAAGATTTACTGTCTCGACGAGACGGGCCAAACCTTCGTGCTGACACCGGGGCCGGAACTGAAGGTCGAAGCCACCAACAAGCTCGATGACCAGTTCTGGTCCAGCCCCGCCATCGCCGGCAATCATCTGCTGATGCGCGGCGTGGAGTATTTGTACTCGATCGCGCCGGAGTAACTTTGCTTCGCTGAGCGCCGAGTGACGATGCCGCCGGGGACTGTCCTGATTTTGCGGAGTCGTCGTAACAAAATGGGACTGTTCCCCTCCGCCGGCCTTGAGCTATGCGCCGCTCGCCTGCGGCAGCCAGCGGGGGTGGTCGGCGCCTTGGTCGTCTTGACCTTGGGTGATCGATTGCGGGTTCTTGCCGTGGGCGTCGGCGATCCAGATCGCGGGCGCTCGGCCGGTTGCGGCACGGCAAAACACCAGGTGCTTACCGTCGGCTGATTCGCTGGCGCGAAAATCCCACACCGGCGAATCGCTGGGGGTCAACACCTCGAGCTGTCCGGTGCGCGGATCGAGACGGCAGATTTCCGTACCGCCCCGAGCATGCTCGGGCTGGTACTCGCGATTGATTTGATCGACGTCCGCGCGGCCGGCTTGGTACACCCAGGGCACCTTGGCGCCCGGCGTGCGGCGAGGAAAGAGGATCCGGCCGTCGCGCGTCCACGAGGGGACGTTCGAGCCGCCGCCGCGCGTCGTCGGATCGCCATACGTGGCCGCAAACCACATCGCCTGCCCCTGCGTCAGCACCCGGTGCTCGCTGCCGTCGGCGCGACCGACGCACACGTCGCACCAGTCGTGACCCGGCTCCTGCTTGTAGAGGCAATCGCCGTACAACACCCACTCGCCGTCGGGCGACCAGCGGGTGCCAAAGTACAAGTGGTCTGGATGAGCGGCCACTCGCACGCGAGTGCCGCCATCGGTGTCGCTGGTCCAGATCTGGTAGCCTTCTGGACTGGCGAGATGAAAGGCCACACGAGTACCGTCGGGGCTAAGGCTCAATCCGTACGGCAATCCTTCGCCAGCCCGGGTGAATTCGCGCTGATCGCTGCCGTCGAGCCGCATGCTGACGATCTGGCCGACGCGGTCTTTCACAACTTGCACCAGCAGCCTCTCGTCGCCGAGCAACAATGCAGGTGTCATGAACGGCGCCAAGCGATCCTTGGTGCAGATTTCCTCCAGCCGGTCGGTCGCCAGATCGTAAATCCAAATGTGGGTCGGCGTCTGCGTATAGTATTCGTCGAACGACTTGCCCGGCCCGTCGCGGCGCGGCTCCATGCTCAGCACGATCGCACGCTGCCCATCGGGAAAGACGTCCCCCGGCTGCCAGGTCGCCTGTCCGGGCGCGTGAAAATCGAAGTACTTTAGCCCGCTGCCGTCGGCATGGACGATAGCCGTGCGTCCGCGCGAGGTGAAGAACAAGCGCGCGATCGTCGAACTCGCTCCGGTTGCGGCCAGAGAAACGTGATCCGACAACGTCATCGCTGCCAGTGGCGACAGTGCGGCCATTGTACAAAACTTGCGCCGCGACCAACGCGTATCGCCATCGAGAGGACCGAACCTTCCTGCGAGCTTAGTCATCACACGAGCCCTCGAACCGTTATTCCTGTGGCCACCTGGACACTTTGTCCCCCAATGCCAGCAATGATCCTACGTCGACCGCGCGGTCACAGGCAACCATTCTGAAAAAATGCCTGGCCATTACTTGATCCGGCCACCGTTGTGCTCGTACCATCGAGGGCACATAGCCACGGCCACACTCAACATCGCTCGGCGTACTGACAACCACGAGGAATCCCATGACGTATTGGCAACAACTAATGCTGTTGGTGATCGCAGTGGCAATCGGCTCGACGTCCGTTTGGGCAGCCGACACCGGCAGCAGGGCCAACGTGCTGTTCATTATCTCTGACGACTTGAATTGCGACCTGGGTTGTTACGGTCATCCCCTGGTGAAGTCGCCCAATATCGACCGGTTGGCCCAGCGCGGGCTTCGCTTCCAACAAGCGCACTGCCAGTTTCCGCTGTGCGGGCCGAGCCGCGCCTCGATCATGTGCGGGCTCTATGCCGACCAGACCCTGGTGCAACACAACGCGATCTACGTGCGCCAGCGCGTGCCGAACGTGGTAACCATGCCGCAGATGTTCCGCAATCACGGTTACGCGGCCATGCGCATCGGCAAGATCTATCACTACGGCGTGCCCGGCACGATCGGCACCGATGGCCACGACGATCCCGACTCTTGGGAGAAAGTGATCAACCCGCGCGGGCGCGACAAGGACGACGAGGCCAACGTATTCACGCTGCGGCCCGGCCAATACGGCGGCACGCTGAGCTGGTTGGCCGCCGACGGAACCGATGAAGAGCAGACCGACGGCATCGGCGCATTGGCGGCCGTCAAGCAGCTCGAACAGTTTGCCGAGCAGAAGACGCCGTTCTTCCTGGCCATGGGTTTCTATCGTCCGCATACACCGTATGTTTCGCCCAAGAAGTATTTCGACATGTATCCGGCGGACAGGATCGTCGTGCCCACCGTGCCCACCGGCTACCTGGATACGCTGCCACAGCCGGCCCGCGACACACTGACCAACAAGAAGGATCAGGTGAACCTGCCGGATGAAACGGCGCGCCAGGCAATCCAGGCTTACTACGCTTCGATCACCTTCATGGACGCGCAAGTGGGCCGCGTGCTCGATGCACTCGACCGGCTCGGGCTGGATAAGAACACGATTGTCGTCTTCACGTCCGACCACGGCTATCACATGGGCGAGCACGGCTACTACCAAAAGATGACGCTGTTCGAGAACGCGACGCGCGTGCCATTGATCATTTCTGTCCCTGGCATGAAATCGGCCGGGATGAGCACGGCCTCGCTGGCCGAATTGCTCGACATCTATCCTACGCTGTCCGAAATGTGCGGCCTGACTCCGCCGAGCATCCTGTCGGGCGTCAGCCTGGCGAGCGTGCTCGACGAGCCGAAATCCACTCCGCGCACATCGGCGTTGACGCAGCATCACAATGGCTACACGCTGCGCACCGATCGCTATCGCTACACCGCGTGGGGGAACGATGGCGCCGATGGCACTGAACTCTACGATCACGCCAGCGATCAGGCCGAGATGGTCAATCTGACCGGTCACAAAGTTGGCATGGACACTGCTGCCGAATTACCCAAACTCCTGAGCCAGCGCGTGGCGGCAGCACGGCAGCACCCGGCCGGGCTGGAGCAGATTCCGCCCAGCGAAAACGAGCGGCAGAGCCGTCGCGCCAAGGCTCAGAAAGCGACGGCGAAATGAAGGGCATTTAGCGCGCGGCGTGCCACTTCGCCGCCTGCGCCCTTCACGTCCGGCGATAGCCCGGCGCTGACGTCAGCCCGATCACGCGGCAGAGCAGCCATTCGAACGCGCGTTGCGGCAGCAAGCGGTGCAGTGGCACCACGATCCGCTGTCCCCATTGGGCGATCGGATAGCGGAACTTTGGATTGGGATCGTTGAGGATCCGCTCGAGCAGCCGCGCGATCGGCTCGGGCGAGGGGGCGGCGGCCTCGTCGCGGTCTTGCTTCTCCTTGAAGTGCCGGCTGATCGTCGCATAAGCATCGTTGACCTGCGAAGCGGCGGCAACGCGGCGGCGCTGAGTCATGTCGCTGCGAAAATCGCCCGGCTGGATCAGCGCCACGCGAATGCCGAATGGCCTCGTCTCCAGCCGCATTGCCTGGCTCATCCCTTCCAGCGCGAACTTGCTGGCGGAGTACATGCCGCTGAAAGGCACGCCCACGATTCCGGCCAGAGAGCTGATGTTGACGATATGCCCGTGACCCTGGCGGCGCATCACCGGTAGCACTTCGTGGCAGACGCGCAGCGCGCCGAAAAAGTTGGTCTCAAGCTGCGCCTTGGCCTCTGCGATGCTGGTGTCCTCGACGGCGCCCATCAGCGATACGCCGGCATTATTTACCACGGCGTCCAGCCGTCCGGCCTTGGCCAGAATCACTCGGATGGCCTCCGAGACCGAGGCGTCCAGGTCGACGTCCATGGCGACCATTTCCATCGCGGCGTCGCCTTTCGCTTCCGCGGGCGGCTGTCGCTGCGTGCCGAAGACGCGCCAGCCGCGCCGTGCCAGATGCTCGGCGCACGCCTTGCCAATACCCGAGGACGCACCGGTAACCAAGACAACTCTCCGTGTGTCCTGTGGGACGGACGACGTCATGGCAACTCCTCGGAACTTCCAATCGGCCCAATGCGAAATCTTCGAGCAACGTATACGTGATCGCTCAAGATAGCAGAAACCCCACATCGTTGTACTGCGTGCTTCCAGGACACGTTGGTCACTTGCCCGAATCGCGCGATGAATCTGTCACGCGGAGTTGCTTCGCCTTGACGGCCCGCCAGGCGGATGCCATCGTCAAGGACGGAGGTTCACTCCGGCTGTACTCATATTTTCCACGTGCTTTGGAACGCCTGGCTCATGCCGCTCGTCGTGCTCGAACAACTCTCGCCCCGCGTCGGCAAGGCAGATCTGCTGCGACTGTTCGACCAGGTCGGAGGGCTGGCCGGCAACCGCGTGGGCAAGATCGAGCTTTCCGGCGGCAAGGCCACCGTCGAAGTGCCCGCCGGCTGGGAGGCGCGCCTGGCCAAGGCGCTCGATGGCGCCACGCTGCACGGCCGTCGCATCGTCGCTTGGGCGGGTGCCGATGCCGGAAAACGGCCCGGCCAGCCCGATCACTTGCAGCGCATGGTGCGGCTCATCGAGATCGAACGCGAGGCCGAGGCCCAACGGGCCGTTGAGCTCTGTCGCCGATTGTCGCCGGCCGAAGCCGAACGCGCCGGCCAATCGTTGGTCGATCTGGTCATCGTCGACGAGGAAGCGGGACTCGGCGGGCGCTATCTCATCAGGCTGGCGAAGCGCAACCGTCAACCACTTCCCTGGACGCGACTGGGCGTGGGCAGCCCCGTGGTGCTCACTGCGGCGGCCGATGCCGCAGTCTCCGCCCGCGGTGTGGTCTACGATCGCCGTTCCGAGACGATTTCGGTCGCATTGTCGCAGTTGCCCGATGAGGCAGAGGACATCGAAAGCTGGCGGCTCGATTTGTCGAGCGACGAGATCTCGAGCCAGCGCCAACGGGCAGCGCTCGAACGGGCGATCCGCGCCCGCGGCGATCGGCTGGCGCAGTTGCGCGACGTGTTGTTGGGCGAGCGGTCTGCGGACTTCGACGAGTCTCGCGAGGAAAACCCGCTCGACGTCGGGCTCAATGCCCTCCAGCGCTCGACGGTGTCGTTTGCCTTGTCGGCCCGCGACGTGGCGCTGGTGCACGGGCCGCCGGGCACAGGTAAGACCACGACGGTCGTAGAGCTGATTCGTCGGGCCGTGCGGCGGGGCGAGAAAGTGCTGGCCTGCGGGCCCAGCAACATGGCCGTCGACAACCTCTTCGAGCGCTTGTTGCGACATGGCGAGCGGGCGGTTCGCCTGGGACATCCGGCCCGTGTCATGCCCGAGGTGCGCGACCACACCCTCGACTTGCTGGTCGAGCGGCACGACGACGTGCGGCTGGCGCGCAAGCTGGTGAAGGATGCCTTGGCCCTGTTTCGGCGGGCTTCGCGCACCACGCGTGCCAAACCTGAGCCGGGAGCACGACGCGACATGCGGTCCGAGGCCCGCACGCTGCTGTCGGATGCCCGGCGGCTGGAAGCCCAAGCCGTCGAGCACATACTCGACACGGCCGACATCTTGTGCGCAACGACTACCGGCCTTGACGACAACGTGCTCGGCAGCCGGCGGTTCGACCTGGCCGTCATCGACGAAGCGTGCCAGAGCACCGAGCCCGGCTGCTGGATCGCCATCGCTCGCGCCCAGCGAGTCGTGCTGGCCGGAGATCACTGCCAGTTGCCGCCGACGGTGCTCAGCGGTGAGGCCGAACGCCAAGGATTCGCGATCAGCTTGTTCGAGCGGCTGGCCGAATTGTCGACTCCGACGTTGTTGCGACGACTCGACGCGCAGTATCGCATGCACGCGGCCATCATGGAGTTCTCCTCGCTCGAGTTCTACGAGGCCGAGTTGCAGGCCGATCCGACAGTCGAGGCGCACTTGCTATGCGATTTGTCGGGCGTCTCGCGCAACGACCTCACCGAGCGCCCGCTGGAGTTCATCGACACGGCCGGAGCCAGTTTCGATGAGGAGGTCGAGCCGGACGGACAGAGCCGGCACAATCGCCGAGAGGCCGACCTGGTGGTGCAGAAGGTGCACGCGCTGCTGACTGCCGGTGTCGCCGCCGAGCAGATCGGCGTCATCACGCCCTACGCGGCACAAGCCCGTCTGCTCCGCGAGAAGCTGCCGATGACCGAATTGGAAATCGATACGGTCGACGGATTTCAGGGGCGCGAGAAGGAAGCGATTATTTTCTCGCTGGTACGCTCCAACGACCGCGGCGAAATCGGCTTCCTCCGAGACCTGCGCCGCACCAACGTGGCCATGACCCGCGCCCGGCGCAAGCTGATTCTGATCGGCGATAGCGCCACGCTCAGCTCCGACCCGTTCTACGCCCGGTTGATCGCCCACTTCGAGTCCCAGGGTGCGTATCGCACCGTATGGGAAGAGGATGTCGGATAGCAACGGGAATGATCTGCAGTTCTCGGTTCCAGGCAAGCGGAGACAATTCGGCCATTGTTTGCATAGTGCCATTGTATTTGTTGGCCCGTAAAGCTTGAATTTGTGCTGCGCCAGCTTCACTGTTGGAATCGCAGCGCCAAAGCTGGCACCCGATGCAGGCGGTTCGGGGTGCTGCGTGCACCATCTGCGACTGAGCAAAGGTCCGCCATGCACACGGAACGGTTGATGAGCCTGGTCGGACTGTTTGCCATGATCGCTCTGGCGTGGCTGATGAGTGAGAACAGGCGGCGAGTCAACGTGCGGCTAGTGGCTGGCGGAGTCTTGCTGCAGTTCGCCTTTGCCGTCGTGGTGCTGAAGACCGAAGCGGGCGGCGCGCTATTCATGCAGCTTGGGCATCTGTTCACCGCGCTATTGAACTATGTCGACGCGGGATCGACTTTCGTCTTCGGCGAGCGATTCCGCGACTTCTACTTCGCTTTCCGAGTGCTGCCGGCCATCATCTTCTTTTCGTCGTTGATGGCAGTGCTTTACTACTTGCGCGTGATGCAGTTCGTCGTGCTGCTGTTCGGTCGGCTGATGCAACGGACGCTGGGAACCACCGGTCCGGAAAGCCTGGCGGCGGCGGCCAACGTCTTTCTGGGCATGACCGAGGCGCCGCTGGTGGTGCGGCCGTATGTGCCTACGATGACGCGCTCGGAACTGATGGCTATGATGGTTTGCGGCTTTGCCACTAGCGCCGGCGGAGTGATGGCTGCCTACGTCAGCATGGGCATCGATGCGGGGCACGTGATCGCCGCATCCGTCATGTCCTCGCCCGCCGGCTTGCTCATTGCCAAAGTCATCGTGCCCGAGACGGAGCCGACGCTGTCCCCCGAGAACGTGGTTCTGGAGGCGTCGGAGTCAGGCGCCAACCTGATCGAAGCGGCGGCCATCGGCGCAGCGCAAGGTATGAAGCTGGCCATCAACGTGGCGGCCATGGTGATCGCGTTTCTGGCCTTGATCGCGATGCTCGACGGGATGATTGGCTGGATCGGTCTTCAGCTCGGCTGGGAATGGTCGTTGTCGGCGGCTTTGAGTTACGTTTTCGCGCCGCTTGCCCTGCTGATGGGTGTCGAACCGGCCGATTGTTTCAAAGTAGGCGAGTTGCTCGGCGTGCGCATCGTCACCAACGAGCTCGTTGCGTATCAGATGATGGCCGACTGGATGCGTGAGGGTTCCGAAATCCAGCTTAGCCAGCGCTCCCAAGTCATTCTCACCTATGCGCTGTGCGGCTTTGCCAATTTCGGTTCCATCGGTGTTCAGATCGGGGGAATCGGCGGCATGGCGCCCACTCGCCGTACCGACCTGGCCCGCTTGGGCCTGCGCGCCATGCTCGGCGCCACGCTGGCGTGCTTCATGACGGCTTGCGTGGCGGGCGTGTTGATTTGACGTCGGCCGTCGGATTCGATCGTGCCCCGGCGGACTGCGCATCCGATTGCGGCGCCTGGTTCGCGCTAGGATCCAGATCAGTGAGAATCCCGCGAGCGATCTTGCAGATCTTGTGTTCTGCGGCGTGCGCCGCGCGGAGCACGCGTTGGCCATCGGTAGGCTCAAGCGCATCGGGGCGACAGACGTTCGTCACCACCGACAATCCCAGCACCCGCAGACCGGCATGGACGGCGACGATTACCTCGGGCACCGTGGACATGCCGACCACGTCGCCGCCGATTGCACGCAGAAAACGGTATTCGGCGCGGGTTTCATAGCAGGGACCACACAGGCCCACGTACACGCCGGCCGTGGCGGCGAAGTTCTCTCGCCGCGCAATTTCCAACGCTTGCGCGCAAAGCGCTCGGTCGTAGGGCCGGCACATGTCCGGAAAACGTGAGCCCAGGCGGTCGTCGTTGATCCCGGTAAGTGGATTGGCTCCCAATAAGTCGATGTGATCCTCCAGCACCACGATGTCGCCTTCTGAGAGTTTCGGATTCAATCCGCCGCTGGCATTCGAAACAATCAAGATCTCAATGCCCAGCGCTCTCATCACCCGCACGGGCAGCGTGATTTGTTGCAATGAGTAGCCTTCGTACAAGTGAAACCGCCCGTCCATGGTGACCACCGGCGTGCCGCCCAGGTCGCCACAAACAAGTCGACCATGGTGTCCCATGGCAGTGGAGCGCGGAAAATGAGGAATGTCCTCATAGTCGAACGCGAGTTGTCGTTCAATCTGGTGGGCAAACGTGGCGAGCCCGGTTCCCAAGATGATGCCCACTCTTGGCGTTCCGCTCCAACGCGAGCGGACCACAGTTGCGGCGTCGTCGACCTGTTTGGCCACACTTTGCATCCAGCTTTCCCCGCAGCCTGCGCTGAAACTGCGTTCGCATTCCAAGCGTTGCCCGCAAACGTCATCGATCACTGCGGCGTCTGGCTGACGCGCCGCCAGCCAATTCTCGCAGGCCGAGGGCGCTAGAATCCCAGGTGCATCCACACGCCGCCCTGCGGCGAGACAGTCATCCGGTTTCGCGCCGGTCGCGCGTTCTCAAGCGGCCGCTCGAACGAGGGTGCACGATACGGTGATCGATAGGAGGTACGCTGGGCGGTCCGCCGCGGCGAAACAGGTCCGGGCTGGTTCCAGGGATTCGTCGTCGACCCGCGCAATTGCTGCACTTGCGATTGCTGTCGTCCGCGTGCATCGCGACGCTGGGCAAGTCGTGCGATTGTTTGTTGCAACTGTGCTGCATTAATGGTGCTGAATTCCGGAATCAACTGTAGCAGCTCTTCCCGGCCACGGTCCGACAGGATCGATAAGTAGCTGCCCAACCAGGCGCGTACTTCGCGTGCCTGCTGCGTATCGAGGATCTCGAACTTGGCCTCCAAGTCTTGCAATACGAATTGCAGCTCGTTCGGCGACATTTTGTCGACGCGCGCTGCAAAGTCGGCCTTGATTTGCGCCACCTGCTCGGGGGAGTAGACCTGTTGCGTCGCAAGCCATTCATTGAGCTCGAACATCGCCCGGCGCCAACAGTCGCTGGCCAGGATTTGTTGTTTTAGCGCGGCGTCGCTGTCGGCCGCCGGTTGCGGCGCACGGCTAGCAGCCTGGGATGAAGCCCCAGGGAGCGCCGCATCTTGTCCGCTGACCCACGGCGCAGCACCCACCATGGCCAGTCCGACCACGGCGGGCACCAATAAGCCTGATTTGCGAATCGCCATCGCTGTTGTACTCCGGCTGCGAACATCAGCGCCGAACCCAGGGGCGGCGCGGTTATTGCTCGGAATTGACTTGTCTTATGAAGCGCACTTCTTGATCGGGAACTGGCGCGCCGCCGATGGTGGCTGCCAACGTTTTCCAACTCAGTGAGTCTTTACCGAGCGGAGTGATGACCGTCGTGCCCGAGGTTTGCTGGCCGTCGGGCAGCACACCTGTCCCCTGTCCGACCCAGGAGTCTCCTTGCCTGGTCCACGTGGCATCGCCGCGCCCGCCATCGGAGTCGAAGCTCCAACTGGTGAGCTTGTTGCTCAGCGGGTCGCGGCCGATGCGCATGGTGCTACGGAACACCGCCTGGCCGTCGTGGGTTGCCTTTAAGTCTCGGAGCAAGTAGGTCCCCGTGGCGTTCCAGCGTATGGCCACCTCAATGCTGACACCGGCTTGGTCGGCCGTCCAGGCGCCGACCATCCAGCCCAATTCGGCCAAATTGGGCGAGGCGTCCTGGGCGATGGGCACTTCGCACAGGCTGGCCAACCGCCAGCGACCGTCGCGCTTGACCCAGGTGGCGTGATAATGCCCGTTGGTGCGCTGGTCAGACTCGTTGCCCGGTGAAACAGACTCGGACACACCATCTTCAAGCGCCACGTCGTCCGTGAGAAACCGAATTGCGCTAGTCGAACGGACCGAACCTGGTTCGGCCGGTCTGGCGCCAGCTTGCGCCGCCTCGGCAATCAATTCGCTGGCTGGATGCAGATGCCCTAGTTCGTCGATGAATGTGCCGTCGTCGGTCCAGGATCGGGCCAGCGTCTCTCGGTTGCCCTTGGCCAGCGCCGCCTGATAATCCTTGGCGGCCGCACGAATTGCTTGTTCCTCTGCAGCCCGGTCTTGCGCAATGGCGGGTGAAAGGAGGCTCGCGCAAATCAGCCCTAATGCTGCGCCTGGTAACGTGCGACTGGCAAGCATGGCAAACTCCTGAAGTACCGGAAGCGGCATTGTACCATGCGCAGTGGATGGTTTCATGATGACATTCCAACTGGCGATTGCTTTGGCCGTTGGCTTCGATGGCTGCGAGTGTAGTGTCTCAATCAGATGGGGTTTTATCGAGGACCGCGCGGGCACGAC
>JBBDYK010000357.1:0-11185 GCA_040901665.1 Pirellulales bacterium
GGCCCAAAGGACCGCCATTCACGCTTAACTCGGCCGTCGACCAGCTACTAAAGCAGGAGTTTGATGTTCATCGGGCTAAGGACCAACAACACCCGCTGCAAGCCGAGTACGGCATCGATGCTAAGCCGTGCCCGCACGAAAAGCTAGACGTTTGGCGGCAGAACTTCAAAGGCGTCGAAGCGCTGCACGGACCAACTAAGCTTTTAATCACCGGCGCCATCGACGACATATGGATCGACGGCAAAGGCGATCATCGCCAGCATGAGCACCATCAAGAGGGCGCTCAGGACCAGGATGCTCCCGCGCCTGCGCGCGGGCCGATATTTTCGAATGCGTATCATGATGCGAGTCCTACCGCGAAAAGTTCGAATTGTGAAATCTCGGGCGGTGTTATGGTTGCGGATAGACCGCTTGCGGATCCGTGACTTGCGCGACCAACGTCGGGCCGGAGTACAATCGGATGGCCACCAGAGTCAACGTCGCCACACGATTGGCGCCATAGCCGACTCCGGAGTTGTCGACGGTCAATTGCGGCGAATAGCCGTTCAGGTTCTGCAAATCGGTGTCTTTCACCAGCTCGATGGAATTGCCATCGCCGAAGCTGCCCCAGCTCGTGGATTGCCCGTTGGTGACCGCGAACGACACCTTGTGGTCCTGGACGCTCATCGATTGAGTCCAGGTGATGACCTCGTTCGCCTCAGCGAGCACGACGCCGGATTTCGAGCGGATCGAGCTGACGGAATTGTCTCCGTTCCACACTTGAAGCTGCACGCCCCCCGCCTCGTACGACGGGAAGTTGCGCAGGTTCAAGTCGAAGACGGCGTAATCAGAATCGAGATTGCCCTCGGGCGACATCGTGCACGTGACCTGTGGCGAAACCAGCAGTGTGTCCGGCTCGGAAACCACCAGCCGCCAGTCCTCTTCCACGCGATCGATGTCGTTGGCACGAGTAAATCCGCCAAGGAAGACGCTAAGCGCAGCGACGGCCAGTGCTGTCAGGCAGTGTCGGCGGCCGGCACGGCGCGCACGGTGAGCGCATTGGGAACGCATGATGAATCTCCCTCGAGATAGAATAGATGTGACTTGCTTTGACGAGCGAAAAATCGCGGCGCCGGCCCGCTCGCAACTCACTCATACACGCGAGGGGAACGCACTTGGTTGCGGCCGAGCGGACGTCGTGGTGGATCCTATATCCACTGAAAACCTATGTCGGATATGCCAGTTGTCAAAGCATCACTTCGGGGGGTGCTTGTCGATCCACGAGTAATACTCGCTCGAAGCCGCCGCGATGGGGCCGAAACGCCGAGATCCATCACGACCGCGGGCTGCCGCCACGGCGGCGGGTCATGTGCTCGTCGAAGAAATCGCACTCGGGCTTGAGCAGGTGTTGGCCCGGGCGGATCGTATCGCCGAATTCGAGATAGGGCTCGGCCGTCGGATCGTAGGGTGCCCACGCTGGCAGTTCGCCGCCCTGGGGGTTTCCGCTTGCCGCGAAGCGCACCCAAGCGCCGGATATCGCGGCCGCCAAAGCCTTGTCCGCCGCCTCGAGTTGCCAAGGGACAAGGCGCAGGTTGTCGAACACATAAGGGACTTCGGCAGCGTGGTAAGCGCCGAGTTGCTCGCGATCGGGGCGTGGCGGCACATGCGAGAAGTAATACAGAAAAGCAGTTTGCCCCGCTTGCTGGGTGCGGAGAGCCCAACTGCGCATCTCCCAAGTGAACCACTCGTCCCGCATGCTTCGCAAGAATGCATTGCGCACGTCGCTTTCGCTGGTAACCGGATAGACTTTCAGGAAGGCATCGGTCAAATCGCCGTATTTCCGCGCGGCGGATTGCAGGAAAACGTCGCGCGAGGCCGGCACCGCGCCGGCGAATAAGCTGGTGCCTTCATCGGCGTTCGAACCGACGATCACCGGCACGGCGGCCTGTTTGCCGGCGGCGTAAACTTGCGAGATTTCCTGGGGAAAGACCCAACCATCGACGCAGGCCGCGGTGCGCGTGCCAGCCGGCTCTTTGGCCGTGGCCGCCAGGATATCCGCGGCCGATTTCGCGCGCATCGCCACCAGCGGGTCAGTGGCCCCGGCGCAGTCCAACAGCGCGGCCAAGCGCTCGCCCCGCGCCTCGGCCGGCGGCTGGCCGTGCGATTCGGACTTCAAGTCGGGCATCAACCCGAAGCAGCCGCCGCTTTGCCCAATGGCGCGTTGAAGCAACCCTTCAGCCAGCGGCGTGGCCAATAGCGCGCACACGCTCCACGATCCGGCAGATTCGCCAAAGATCGTTACTCGCGTCGGATCGCCGCCGAAAGCAACTATATTGCGCTGCACCCATTGAAGCGCGGCAATCTGGTCGAGCACGCCGTAATTGCCGCTGGCGCCGTGCGGCGATTCCTTGCTGAGCAGCGGATGACTGAGATATCCGAACGGGCCCAAGCGATAGTTGAGTGTCACCAGCACCACGCCCTGTTTCGCCAGGGACGTACCGTCGTAGATGGGCAACGAGCCGGAGCCGCGCGTTAGCGCGCCGCCGTGAATCCACACCATGACGGGCAGCTTTTCGTCGGACCGTTCAGCGGAGGTCCACACATTCAAGTACAGGCAATCCTCGCTCTGCGGCTGGGGCTCTTGGAAATACACCGACGATTCAGGATAAGGCGCTTGCGGGCAAACGGGCCCGAACGACGTACATGCGCGCACCCCTTCCCACTTTTCTGGCGGTTGCGGCGGCTGCCAACGCAAGGGCCCGACCGGCCCAGCGGCATAGGGAACGCCCTTGTAGGCGCGCACGCTCGCGTCGCTAGTGGATCGCGCGCCAGAAATTTGGCCCGTGTCGATCGTCAGCGGTTGGTCTTCGGCCCGCGCCGTGACTGCTATCGACGTGGCGAGACAGCACCATCCGATCGACCATGCCGTGAAGCCGATTCTCGCAAGAGCCATCGGAGGAACCTCCCATAAGAACTGGTGAGCCCAAACCATGGTCGCATGCCGCAGCACCGGCCGTCCAAGCTACTGCGGTGCAGCGGGCCGTGCAATTCTGCGAACCGCCAAACCCACGGATTCTGCTGCGCGATCGATCGCGGAGCAATCCAGGGCCATCGCCACACTTGTACCAGCGGGCACAGCAGCTATTCTGGGCCTGGTGGTTTCATTGGCGAACCTCCTTCAAGTCAGCAAATCCTCGGATTCGTAATCATGCGCTTTCACGACCTTTTTCGCATCGCTTTGGCGATCGCTGCTTTCCTTGTCTCGACGATTCCACCGGCCCGTGCAGCCGGACCGGTGAAGTACGCCGTGGTCGACGACGTCGTCTATGGCCATAAGGATGGCATGGCGCTCACGCTCGACGTGCTGACGCCCGTCGAGGGAGCCAAGGGCATCGGCGTTATTTTGGTTTCCAGTGGCGGCTGGCGATCCAGCAAATCGGACGTGCCGGGCGCCGATGACGGCCGACGCAATCGCGAGCATTGGGTGCAAGGACTGCTGCAGGGCGGCTACACCCTGTTCGTGGCCCGACACGGCAGCGCCCCGCGCTACTACGTGCCCGAAATGGTCGACGACATCCGCCGTAGCGTCCGCTTCGTGCGGCTTCAGGCAAACCAATTCCAAGTGGATCCGGATCACTTGGGCATTACCAGTGGCTCTTCCGGCGGCCACCTGTCTCTGATGGTGGCTACCACCGGTGACGACGGCGACTCCGAGGCCAAGGACCCTGTGTTGCGGGTAAGCAGCCGCGTGCAGGCCTGCGTCGCCTGGTTTCCGCCGACCGATCTGGTGAATTGGGGGAAACCGCAAGGCTATCAGGACATCGAGCAGAGTCGCCCCGGTTTCTTCACCGAAATCTTCGGACAGATCGGCGACCTGGAGTCGCAATTGCGCTCGATCTCGCCGATCGATCAGGTAACGACCGACGATCCACCGTTGCTGTTGATCCACGGCGACAAAGATAAAACCGTGCCGATCCAACAGTCCGAGGTGATGCGAGACAGGTACCAATCGGCCGGATTGCCCATTGAGTTCATTGTCCAGCCGAATGGCGGACATAGCTGGTGGCCCGGCATCCTCGCGCAGTACAAGGCGGTGGATGACTGGTTCGATCGGTTTCTGAAGCCGTCGCAAGCGACGCAATAGTGCGAGCGTTTGCGGCGGGAACCATGAAGAAACGGCCCGACTAGCCCCGGCACCTGCCCCTTGTGCCGGCCAACCAGCGGGCCGCTCTTGGTTTGTTTGTCGGCTCACCACGTGGCTCGCGATAAGGCCCGCTTGGCAAATTGCCGGATGTCGCAAGAACTTGTTGGACCGCCAATCGGCACGAGGGAGCAATGAGGGGAGATCGGCTAGATGAAATGGTCCCCCCAAAGGAACGAGGGTCGCGCCTCCAGCCCCATCGCGTTTCATCGCCTCCTGAGGCGGTGCGGCATCCGTCAAGAGCCGTGCTGCTTGTACTGGCTTCGGCAGGATTCGACCGGACATGCGGCAAAACGCTTGCTATGCGCCGCTGGGCAGGGGCCCCATCCAGGCTATAATGGGCGATCGTGGTAAGTCCGCGCTCGGGGGAGCATCTGCCTCGGGACGGTGCGCCAAATTGGGTCGGCGACAGAATATGCCCACTTGTATCAACAGGAGAATTGACGTGCACCGTCTTTCAACCAGTCTTGTCTGTCTGGCATGTGCCGTGGCCTTGGTGGCCGGCTGCGCGAAGCCATCGGCCACGACCGAAGGTTCGGCCAATACCATCAAAATCGAAGCAGGGCCCGACGCCCACAAGCAGGCCCAAGCTGCGCTTATCAACGCCAAGAGCGGCGACGTGATTCAGTTCGGCGCCGGTAAGTTCGAATTCACTTCGACTCTCTCGTGCGATGTCAGCGATGTCACGGTGCGCGGCCAGGGCAGCGACAAGACCATCCTCGCCTTCAGCCAGCAGGGTCAAGGCACCGGCGGCGAAGGTCTGTTGATCACCAGCAAGAAAAACTTCACGATCGAAGACCTGGCGGTCGAAGACGCCAAGGGAGACGCCATCAAAGTCAACGGCTGCGACGGCATCACGTTTCGCAAGGTGCGGGTCAGTTGGACGGGCGGCCCCAAGGAGACCAATGGCGCCTATGGCCTGTATCCAGTGCTGTCGCAGAACGTGCTGATCGAAGATTGCGTGGCGCTCGATGCTGCCGACGCCGGAATTTATGTCGGCCAGTCGGAGAACATCATCGTCCGCCGCAACCGTGCCGAACACAACGTGGCCGGCATCGAAATCGAAAACTCGGTCAACGCCGACGTCTACGAAAACATCGCCACCAACAACACCGGCGGCATTCTGGTTTTTTCGCTACCCGATTTGCCCAAGAAAATCGGCCATCACTGCCGGGTCTACAACAACCAGGTCATCGAGAACAATCACGAGAACTTCGCCCCCAAGGGCACCGCGGTCGCTGGAGTTCCCGCCGGCACCGGCGTCATGATCCTGGCCAATCGCCACGTGGAAGTGTTCGACAACACCATCGAGAACAACCAGACGTCGAACCTCTCGATCATCAGCTACCTGGCCACGGGCAATCCGTATAAGCAGGATCCGCTGTACGATCCCTTCTGCGAGGCGATCTACGTTCACGACAACAAGTTCGTCGGCGGTGGCGACAAGCCGAGCGGCCGCTTAGGCGAATTGATGATGGCCGTCAACGGCGGTCAGGGCCTTCCGGACATCGTCTACGATGGCATCATCAATCCGGAAAAGGCCGTCGACGGCAAGTTGCCGCCCGAGCTGGCGATTCGCATTCAGAACAACGGCGATGCGGACTTCATCAATTGCGATCTGGCCAACATCAACCTGGAAAATCCAGCCGCCAGCGAGAAGGCCAACATCACCCGCGACCTGAAGCCCTACGAGGGCGATTTTCCCAAGCTGGAACCCGTTTCGATCGCGGGCGTAAAGTAGTCCTATGATGCGGCAGTGGCACGCTCGTGCCCTTGAGTTTCGTTCGATCGCTATGCGCTGCGCTTCGCTAGGGGCCCTCGTGCTCTGGCTGGGCGTTGTCGCCGGCTGCGCGCGGTCCGCCAGGGATTCTGCAGAAAGGCCGCCCCAGAGACTCAGCGAGTACGGGCTGTTCGTGGGCAACGGCAGCACGCAGCAGCCGGTCGAAGGCGTCATTCCCTACGATCTGAACTCGCCGCTGTTCACCGACTATGCCGACAAGTTTCGCTTCGTGAAATTGCCGGCCGGCGAAAGCGCCAAGTATCACGAAACCGAAGCCTTCGAGTTTCCCCTCGGCACGATCATCGCCAAGACGTTTGCCTATCCGGTGGACGCGCGCGATGCGAAGCTGGGCCGCCGGCTGCTCGAAACGCGCATTTTGAAGCGCGAACCCGCAGGCTGGGTCGGGCTGCCTTATGTTTGGAATGCCGCGCAGACCGACGCCACGTTGGAGGTTGCCGGCGAATTCGCGGACGTGTCTTGGATCGACGCCAATGGTAACGAGCAGACCAACAACTACATCATTCCCAACTCCAACCAGTGCAAGGGCTGCCACAACCAGAACGACGTGATGGAACCGCTGGGCCCCAAGGCCCGGCACCTGAATCGCGACTTCACTTATGCCGACGGCGCTCACAACCAGTTGAGCTATTGGACCGAGCATCACGCGCTCTCCGGCGCGCCCGCGCCCCAAGATGTTCCCCGACTGGCCGTCTGGGACGATCCGGCGACCGGCAGCCTTGACGAGCGTGCCCGAGCCTGGTTGGAGATCAACTGCGCCCACTGCCACAACCCAGTGGGTCCGGCGCGCAACTCCGGACTCGAGTTGCTTGCGTCCGAAAACAACCCGGCGAAGTGGGGCATCTTCAAAACGTCGGTGGCGGCCGGCCGCGGCACGGGCGGCCACAAATTCGACATCGTGCCCGGCCATCCGGACGACTCGATCCTGATGTTTCGCATCCTCTCGCAGGAAACCGGCATCATGATGCCCGAGTTGGGTAAGCGAATGATCCACACCGAAGGCGTGGAGCTGGTCCGGGAGTGGATTGCCGCCATGCCCGAGGGACAACCGGCGGTGAACTTGCCGTAGGCGGGAACTGAGTTCTCTGCGACGGTCTATCTTCGGCTGATCCTCGATTTCCCGTTGCGATCTGGGTCCGCCGATGCCACCATCCTGTCAACAGGAGAGCCCCGCGTGCCCACAGTCGGCGAAGCATTGCAACAAGCCCGGGCACAGGCTGCAGCCGGCCAGTTTGCGGAAGCCGAGGCACTGCTGCGCCGGCTGACCGAGCTGTTGCCCGAGGCGGCCGAGGTATGGGGCGAGCTCGGCATCTTCTACCTGCAAGCCCAGCGGCCCGACGCGGCCGTCGATCCGCTTGCGAAGGCGACGGCGCTCGCCCCGGGCAACGGCGGATACTTCGGTGCGCTCGGAGCCACCTGCCGTCTACTCAATCGGCACGCGGAGGCAGTTGCCGCATTCCAGCGGGCACTCGACATTGGCCCACCCACGCCTGAGCTATACGGCAATCTGGCCCTTGCGCAGAAGGACGCCCAACGCTTTGACGAGGCGCTCGACAACATCGACCGCGCGTTGGCAATCCGCTTCGACTATCAGACAGGGCACTTCAATCGCGGGAAGTTGTTGCTGGCCATGAGCCGCCCGCGAGAGGCCGTCGCCAGTCTCGAGCGCGCCGTGCAACTCGATCCGCACGACGCAGGCGCGCATTGCAGCCTGGGGCTGGCGTGCTACGAGCTCGCGCGGTGGGACGCGGCGCTGGCAGCGTTCGACCGGGCGTTGGCCCTGCAACCCGGTTATCACGAGGCGCGCCGCAACCAGGCGCTGGTCTGGTTTCAGCTCGGTGAGTATCGCAAAGCCTGGCCGGCGTTCGAATCGCGATTCGAATGCGACGACTTTGCCAGACGAGAGTTCGCCGTGCCGCGCTGGGGCGGCTCATCGCTCGCCGGGCGAACCTTGTACGTGCATGCCGAACAAGGCTTGGGCGATGGTCTGCAGTTCGTGCGCTACCTGCGGTTGGCAACCCGCCTCGCCGGCCGCGTCTGGTACGAGCCGCACGAGGCGCTGCGGCCATTGCTCGCGCAATCGGGATTCGGAGATTTGTTGGCTCCCGCCGGAACGTCGCCGACGTTCGATACGTACGCGTCGCTGTTGAGCCTGCCTGGGCACTTGCCCGATGAGCGCGGCGAACCGTATTGGTCGGCTCCCTACCTCCAGGCCGAGCGGCGGTTGGTCGAACACTGGCGGACTCGCTTGCACCACTTGCAGGGATATCGGGTCGGCATCACTTGGGCCGGCAATCCCCAGTACGGCTACGACCGGTATCGCTCGACGCGGCTGGCGAACTTTGAGCCTTTAGGAAACATTCCCGGCGTACACTTGATCAGCCTGCAACTTGGCGCCGGCCGAAAGCAACTGGCCGAATTGGCGGGCCGCATCAACGTGCTCGACCTGGGCGATGAGTTGGACGTTCGTTGGGGCGCCTTCATGGACACGGCGGCGGTGATCGAGAACCTCGACCTGGTGATCTCGGTCGACACCGCGATTACGCATCTCGCCGGCGCAATGGGGCGACCTGTGTGGGTGGCGCTGCCGCGCGTGCCGGATTGGCGCTGGACCGCGGCCGGCGACACGTCGCCCTGGTATCCCTCGGTGAGGCTTTTTCGACAGAGCAAGCTCGACGACTGGGAACCGGTATTTGCGCGGATGGCTGAGGCGCTGCGGCAGCACATCGGTGAGCGGGCGTGAACCGATGCAACTCGCTCTTGTGTCTCGCATCGCCTTGGGAGCATAATCCAGTCCCGCTGGCTTCGAGCCTGGGGACAAAGCACGCGCCCCGAGAGGTATCATCCCCAAGGCACTGAGAAATTGGGAACGACCCCGGCGTTTTGTCTCCCACGCTCCGACTCGCTGCTCGCAAGAGAGAATCGTCAATGCATGCCAACGTGATCTACGCTCGCTGGTTGTACGCGGTGGCGGGCTCGTGGGGGCTGCTGATCCTGGTGCCGATGTTCTTTCTCGAGGACTATTTCAGTCGCACGAGTCCACCGGCCATCACGCATCCCGAGTACTACTACGGCTTCGTGGGCGTGGCCGTGGCGTTTCAGCTTCTGTTCTTGATCATAGCTGCCGATCCGGTTCGCTATCGGCCGGCAATGTTGGCGGCGATCATCGAGAAGTTCAGCTACGGCATCGCCACGCTGGTGCTCTACAATCACGGGCGCGTTTGGGGTGGTCCGCTGTTTGGCGGCGTGGTTGATCTGGCGTTCGGCGTGTTGTTCGTGGCGGCATACGTCATGCTGCGCAGGAACGCCCGGTATTACGCGTAAGTTCGAGTCGTCTCCGCTGGGCTGCGCTAGCGGAACTTAACCGAAAGACGCAAGCATGCGATTCTGCCGGCGTGTGTTTTTTCTGGCCGGCCTCTACGGATTCGCGGTACTCTTGCCGCTCTATTTCGCCGAGGGCCTGGTAGGCCGCCTGGTTCCGCCGGAAGTGACGCATCCGGAGTTTTACTACGGCTTCGTCGGCGGCGCGCTGGCCTGGCAGGTGGTGTACCTGCTGGTGGCGCTCGAACCGCTGCGATTGCAACCGCTCATCGTGCTGTCAGCGCTGGCCAAGCTGGGACTGGTCGTGGCCGTGGCGTTGCTGGTCGAGGAGGGTCGAACGTCGCTGCTGTTTGCCGTGCCGGTGATGGGCGACCTGGTCTTCGGCCTGCTGTTTCTCTACGCGTACGCGCTGGTGCGCCGCGCGGCTGCATAAAGGGCTCATTTGCCGGGTGCGATCAGCTCGGGGTGCAGATTGCGCACGTTGCAGGCCCGGGGCACGGCGTGCGACTGGATGTAGACGTTGTAGAAGTTGCGCCGCGCGAAATCCTGGTGCTCAACCTCGGCCGGAAAGAACTCGACCAAGGGCTCCAACTTCGTCACGATGCGGCGGCGAAACACCTTTTTCGCCGTGAGCTCGTCGATGCGAGCCTTCGCTTTATGCTTTTGCTCTTCGTCGGCAAAGAAGATCGCCGAGCGATAGTGCTTGCCGACGTCGTCCTCGCCCTGGCGGTTGAGTTGCGTGGGGTCGTGCGCGGCGAAGAACACGTTGAGCAACTGTTCGTACGAAACCTGCTGGGGATCGTAGCTCACGCGGATCGCCTCGGCGTGGCCGGTCGTGCCGCGATGGACGCGATGGTAGCTGGCCGTCTTGGCGGTGCCCCCGCAATAGCCGCTTTCGACGTCAACCACGCCCTTGACCTGCTCGAACGCCAACTCCGTACACCAGAAGCACCCGCCGGCAAACACGGCCGACTCGTTGGCGGGTGAATCAACCGCGGCGGCCAGGGTAGACCAACTTGCCAACGCCACGATTACCGCTGTCAGGATCCACGCGAACATGCCAGGCCCCGCCTTATTCCGCCCCCTCGTCCGGGCGCTTGATCGCGCCGTCGACCGGGCTCTTAGCGTCCTCGGTGTATTTGGCGCCGATGAGCTCATAGGACTTTTCGCCCCGCGACTTGAGCTTTTTCAAGGCGTCTTCGAAGTTCGATTCTTCGTAGGTTTCATCGCAGAACGTGCAGCAGCTTTCCCAGGTGTAGCCCAGCCGTTTCCATTGGGTCATGCCGCCGGGAGTCACTTCATCGGTCACGGGGCACCAGATGGTGCTCATCGATTGCATGAAGTTGTTGACGAACCGTTGTTTCTCGGCCGCCTTGGCGTACTTGTCCGGCTCCTTGTTGAACTTTTCTTGCGCGTCTGGCTTGGCGCCCCGATACTTCACGCCTTTGTATTCCCACTCGGGCAGACTCGGGTCCGACGGCTCCAGGTACACAGGGCACAAGTCCACCGACTTTTGCTTTTCGGCGATCTTGACCTTGTCGAGCATGACCGCGTCGGCCGGCAGTTGTGCAGCTGCCGGCGCGCACAGCACGACCATCAGGCCCAGCCACAGAGGCAGGTTTCGAACGTTCATGGTCAGAAAGTTCCTTGCGTCGCGATTGGGAAATTGAAATATCAGGCGCCGTCGTCGGGCAAACTGAGCGCCACCATCTTGCCGTCGTTCGTGGCCAGCACGATAAACTGTTTGCCGTCGACCACATAGGTCATCGGCGTGCCACCGGGCGCCGCAGGCAATTCGATGGCGGCGACCACGTCGCCCGTCGCTTTGTCGAAGGCGCGTAGCACGTTGGCGCCGCCCCCACCGCGCGCGCCGCGTCCGCCGGCCC
>JBBDYK010000358.1:0-8080 GCA_040901665.1 Pirellulales bacterium
GGTTGCGGGCCTGGATCAAGCGCCTGCGGCGCCGCAACGGGCCGCGGTCGCCCGGGGAGGGGTCTGTCGGGTTGAGGTCGCGACGGCCTTGGTTGCGGGGGCTCGGATCGCGGGGATCGGGTTCGTTGTCGCATCGCAGGTCCTCCTCGTGCTCGACCGTGCCGGCGGCGCGTCTCGTCCGGGGCGCGCCGCTGACCATTGGCCATCCAATGCGAGCATCCTAGGACATAAAGCGTCCACATTTCAACCTATATTTTGGTCATAATTTTGACCATTTATTGCGGGTCGAATGCCAGTCCCTTCCTGGATTTTTCGAGCGATCGCTGCTCAGGCACTGTACATTCCCGCTCGAAGCCGGCTATCATGGGGAAACGTGGGCGAAGAATCGACAAGTTATTCACTCCAAGTGATGACCAAAATCATGACCCTAAAACCGTACACCCCCGACCGCCTCGATCAACTTGCGCTGCGGCTCTTGGATCTCGGCGCGCGGGTCCGCAGCATCGCCCAGGCGTGTCGCGAGGACGGGCTCAACCAACTCGAGTTGCACGATCGCAAGGCGCTGGAACACCTCGATCGCGTGGAAGAATGGCTCTATAAGGCCGAAGCCGACCAGAAGGTCGCCAGCGTCAAGAACCAAGGGCGCCTACACGCCAAGAAAATGCAGGCCCGCCAGGCCAAGTAGCGGCCGCCGGCGCGCTTGTGCCATGGCGCCAACTAAAACCAGCGCCGCTTGTCCACCACGTTCGCCAGCGCTTCTCCGCGCACGAACTGCCCGATGTTCTCCAGCAGCACGCCCAGGTGCCGCTCGGCGATACGCGGCGACTGGCCGGCCACGTGCGGCGTGAGAATCACGTTCTCCAGCGACCACAGCGGATGAACCGCCGGCAACGGCTCCGTTTCGAACACGTCGAGCGCCGCGCCGGCAATCTCCCCGGCCTGTAGCGCAGCCACCAGATCGTCGAGCACCACGATCGCGCCGCGGCCGATGTTGATGAGCACGGCGTCGCGCTTCATCTTTTGAAATTGCCGCCGGCCGAACAGCCGCTCGGTTTGCGGCGTGTGCGGCGCCGCGACCACCACGAAGTCGCTTTCGCCGAGCAGGTCGTCCAACCGCTCGACGGGCCACAGCGCCGCCACGCCTGCGGTCGGCCTGGTCTGCACCGGATCGATCGCCAGCACGCGCATGCCGAAGCTGTCCGAGCGCCGCGCAATCTCGCTGCCGATGTGTCCCAATCCCACCAGCCCCAGCGTCAGATCGCCCAAGCTGCGGTGGGCCCGGTCCATCTCGGTCAGCGCCCCCGGGCCGGTGGCAAAGGTCGGTCGCGTCTCTTCGCCGCCGACGGGCGCCCAGCGATGCGCCGATTGATTGCGGATGTAAGTGTGCAAGTGCCGCGTGAAGCACAGCATCAAGCCCAGCACGTGCTCGGCGATCACGTCGGAATAGAGTCCGCGCATGTTGGTCAGCACGCAAGGATGCTCGACCAGCGCGGGAAACAAATAGTGCTCCAAGCTGGCCGTGGGCGATTGCACCCAGCGCAGTTTCGTAGCGGCCGCCAACAGTTCGGGGATCAATTTGCCGAAGAACGCATCGGCCCGGGGCATGGCCGCCAGCGCCGCAGATTCATCCGCCGCATTGACAACCCGCATCGCCCCCGCCGCAGCGACAATCCGCGTCAGCCGCGCCTCCTCGACCGGCGGATGAATGACAAGTTGCATGATCTATTGTGTCCGAGGTTGACAGTGGGCCAGGGGAGACCAACGGAAGCCCCGGAAACACGGACAGTCGGCCTGATGGCGCGATCCCATTTGATTGCAAGGATCCAATAATTCCAATAAACAGCATAAGGATCTGTCGCGCCGACGGATTGTACCACTGCCACATCGCAGCGTGAAATCCTTGCGTGCAGTGCTCCGCCCGATCGCTTATAACCGCTCGTATCCGCACCCTTGATCGCGACACGTTGCCAGGAACTTCAACCGATGAACTGCCAGACCGCACTCGCCAGGCTCAAAGCGGCCGGCTCGGCGCAGACTCGCAAGACTTATGGTCGCCATGGCGTGCGCGGCGAGATGTTCGGCGTCAGCTATGCCCACTTGGGCCGCTTGCACAAGGAGATCAAGACCGACCACGCGCTGGCCTGCGCACTGTGGGCCAGCGGCAATCACGATGCACGGGTGCTGGCCACGATGATCGCCGACCCGGCGCTGGTCGACAACGCTCTGGCCGAGGCGTGGGTCAAAGACCTGGACAACGCCATCGACAGCGACGCCTTCAGCGGTGTGCTGCGCAAGAGCAAGCTGGCCCAGCGCAAAGCAGCCAAATGGACCAAATCGAAGCACGAGTGGATCGGCCGCGCCGGCTGGAACATCGTCGCCGGACTGGCGCTCTATGAGCCCAGTCTGCCGGACGACTATTTCACCGCCTTTCAGAGCGAGATCGAACGGACGATCCATGCGCGTCCCAATCGCACGCGCGACGCGATGAACAACGCCCTGATCGCCATCGGCGTGCGCAGCCCGCAACTTCGCAAGTTGGCGCTATCGGCCGCCAACAGGATCGGCAAGGTCGAAGTCGACCACGGCGACACAAGCTGCAAAACGCCCGACGCCGCCTTGTACATCCAGAAAACGCTGGCCCATCGGAAACAGATGCAGGCCAAGCGCCGCGCGAAAGCCACGGGCAGGAAGTAACCGCGTGGCGACAAATCCGGCAAGGGGTGGCCCCGCATCGATGGAATCGAGGGGCGGCCAACCTGTCAGCGCATTGTCGTGCCATCACAGCTACAATGCCCGATATGAATGAAGCCCCCAGAGCGCGCAGACCCTGGTTCAACTTCGGACGGCGAATGAGCGTGGCGCGCTGGCTTGTCGTCCTGGTGGGGATTTTGCTCCCCTATGCCATCCGCATTCTGGGAATACCCGCGCACGGAGTTGGCTGGTTTACGTCGTATATGGGTAACGGAATCGACGCGCTCGTGTTCTTCGGTGCGTTCAATGCCATTTGTTGGGGCAGTATCCTGCTGGCGACTCTGACGTATCGTCACGTGCGTAGTGTGTGGTTTCCTGCGTTGCTTGGTTTTGCTGTTCCCGCCTATTTCCACGCTACGCTGGACTTAGCTTCGAGTTCCACGGCGGCGATCGCATTGATTTTCATTCCGATTTATTCCTTGCCCGGCGTGTTCTTGGGCTGGCTGATCGGTTTGCTGTTCGACCGGCTAGTGTTCGCGAACGCGGCGACGGAGACGGCCGTCGACAACGGCCAGTTCAGATTGCGGAGCTTGTTTTTCGTCTTAGCCGCAGTGGGCATCGCGTGTGGTCTGTTTGTTTTCCAGAAACGGCGCATGGAGGCCAACTTGCGAGAGGCGACGCGCCAAGCAATCCTCGACGGCGACATCGACCCGGAAATGGGTCGCGACGTTCTCGGCAGCGAGGTCGACACACTCAAAGCAACGCTGTTGACAGAGGCCGAAATTCGGGCGGTGGCCGTTGCCGAAGTGGCGAAGGGAACATCGCACGCGTCGGATCAGTTCGAAACAACGACCCAATTCCTTGGCGGCCAATGGCGCGTTGTCGTGTGGCGACTTCCGAAGACGCCCAGTGGTTACTTTGTGGTAACCCTGTCGAAATCTGGGAAAGTCAATGATTTCGTTCCCGGCAAGTGACGGCCGTCAAATGCAGTCGAATCGGAGCTTGTCCGGTGTTGTGGCGCCTGGCAACGTAACTACTTTGACGAGCACCGAATCGCGGCGCCCGCTGAGTTAGTGGATGTGACATCTCAGGCTGGCAGGCGACACGCGTTTCTTGCGGCCCCGCGCGCCCGGCGTTAGATTGAGTCGGCAACTACTTACCAAAAGCCACTGCGCCGGGCGATTCGGCTGCACGCCGCGCGCTCGGCGGTGAATCATACCGGGAGGAAATCTCATGGCTGTCGTCGACGGCGGAACGCTCATCGGCCGCGTGCTGGCGGAGCAAAAAGTCAAATACCTGTTCTCGATCAACGGCGGCCATCTGTTTCCGATCCTGGCCAACCTGAAGAACAACGACATCAAGCTGATTCACATGCGGCACGAGCAGGCCACGGCCTATGCGGCCGACGCTTGGGCCCGCACCACCGGCACGCCCGGCGTCTGTTGCGTCACGGCCGGTTGCGGATTGACCAACGCGGTGACCGGCCTGTGCGTTGCCGGCTTGACCGGCAGCGCCGTGGTGTGTCTGGCCGGGCAGCACCCCATGGGCGAAGACGGACTCGGCTCGTTTCAAGAAGCCTACGGCGCCGACGTCTGCAGCTCGTTCAGCAAGTTCAGCCATCGCATGCTCGACTGGCATCGCATCTCGTTCGACGTGCGGCAGGCCTTTCGCATGGCCATGGCGCCGCCGCAGGGCGTCTCCGTGCTCGACATTCCCACCAACATCCTTTACCACCAGGACGAAGAGGCCAACCAGGTGCCCGGCGCCAAGGTCTATCCGCCCGATGAGCTGCGCTCGCAAGGCGATCCGCGCTCGATCGATCGCGCGGTCGAGCTACTGGCGCGCAGCGAGCGCCCCTTGCTCGTCGGCGGAGACGGGGTGTTCTGGTCTGACGCGGCCGCCGAGCTGGCCGAACTGGCCGAGCTGACGCGCACGCCGGTCTACACGCGCCGCGCCGGCCACGGCGCTTTGGCCGAAGATCAACCGCTGGCCGTGCAAGGCGCTTGGAAGAAGCCGTTCAGCGGACGCGCCGACCTGGTCATCGCCGTCGGCTTTCGCTTTTGGAGCGGCGAGAAGTTCGGCCAGCCGCCCACCTGGACCGACAAAGCCACCTACGTGCAGGTGGACGCCACGCCCACGCGCATCGGTTGGCAAGTGCCGGCCGAGGTGGCCCTCGTGGGCGACCCCAAGCTCGTGCTGCGACAACTGATCGACGCCGTGAAAGCACGCAAGAGCGAGTTCCCCACCGACAAGAACAGCACCTGGCTGGGCGAAGTAGCCACGGCCCGCGAGACGTTTCGCAAAATGGTGCGCGACCGGGCCGAGAAAGTCCAAAGCGAGTTGCCGATCCATCCCGATCGCCTCATCGGCGACCTGGTCAGCGTGCTCGACAAGGACGCCACGATCGTGGTCGACAGCTTCACCCTCTCCGGCTACATCAGCCACTGGTGGACCGTCCGCTTTCCCGGCCAGATCGTCGACGCCGGGCCGCTGGCGCCCGTGGGGCACGGCATCGGCATGGCCATCGGCGCGCAACTGGCCCGGCCAGGCAAGCAAGTGGTCACGGTCATCGGCGACGGCGGGCTGGGCATCGGCGGCTGGGACCTGGAGACGGCCGCCAAGTACAACATCCCGATCGTCGCCCTGTTGTGGAACAACAGCTCCTGGGGTCCGAGCTTCGAGCAGATGCCGCTGCTTAAGGGGCGCACCGACCCGTTCGACATGCTGAGCGGCATCCGCTACGACAAGATCGCCCAGGAGCTTGGCTGCCACGGAGAGCACGTGGAGACGCCCGACCAGATCGTGCCCGCGCTGCGCCGCGCGCTCGCCAGCGGCAAGCCAGCGCTCGTCAACGTCGTCGGCGACAAGCGCATCGGCCATCCCACGCTAGGCGGGAATTTGCTGGGCTCGACGCAGGTGTAGTTTTGGCAGGATTCGCTGACATGGACACACTTGCGCCCCAATCGTGGATCGTATTCCTATTGGCGCTGTATCCGATGAACTTGCTCGCGATCTTATTGCACGAGTTGGGTCACGTGCTGGCCGCCCGCGCGATTGGTGTCCGCATTTGGGCCTGGGGAATTGGTGCGAGCAGGGTCTTCTTTCACATGGCGATCGGCGATCAGCAGTTTTATCTGGGCAGACCGCTTTCGTTGGGTTTGACCATCGCTGAACCGCGCTCGTTGGATCGGCAACCGATTGCTGACGCCATCTTCATCCTGGGTGGACCGATCGCAACAGTCGCTGGATTGGGTGCCGGGATCGTCTTGTGGTCGTGGGGCATTCGCTCGGACATTCTGCTGGCGTGGCTGGCGATATCTGGATTCCTTTCGCTTGCATCGGCTGTGCCGTTCGTGATCAAGACAGGCCGCCAGCAGTTTGTCAGCGACGCCGGCCGACTTTGGCAACTTGCGATCTGGGGGCGCGAAAACCGCATCGCATCGCTCGGTGTAGCTTTGTCGAACGCCGAGTGCGTCGCAACGCTATTGGAGCAGGCGGGCTCCCGCCGGGGGGCCGCCCTCATGAGCACCGTTGTGCACATTCTCGAGGCATCGCTCGGTAACCACCAAGCGGCACGCCACGGGCTGTTTCAGATCGATGCCGACGCGCTAAAGCAATCCGCGACCGGCGAGGCCATGGCCGCTCTAGCTTGGGCGGTCACCTCGGTCGAGGCGAATGATGACGACGCATACGATCGAATCGAATACGCGCGCCACTTGTTCAAGGATGACAACGAAGCCAAATTCTCCACCGATGTCTTGCACCTGCAGTGGATGCATCGGCGTGGGCTCGATGTTCGCGAACGGCTGGCCAATCTGCGCACGCAAGCGACGCAGTCCTCGCGTCGCGACTGGCTATGTACCGTCGACGCTCTGCGCTTTGATTTCGATGACTCCTTTAAGCCGGACGACGAGTGCGAACGACTATTGACGAGCTATCGAGGATTCATGTCGGTCGAAGCGCAATCCGGCGTGCTCGCCATTGCGACGGAACGGCTGGCCAAGTGCGATTCGCTCGATCGAGCTCACGGCTACTTCGAAAGGGCGCAAACGACCATTTCCCAAGCAAGCGCCTCGATCGCCGATCCAGCGACGCGAGAAATGTTCGTGTGTCAAACTGCGGCCCCGTTGCAGCGGGCCGTTGCCGCCACACCTCCGGACAAGTGCCCTTTGTTTATCTCTGACTTTTCGGGCACGGTTCCCGGCAGGCAGGGCAGCGGTTCCCGACCGAACCGCCAGTTCTTCTGTTTTGCGACATTCGCATCGGGGATTACGGCGCTGATGTTCTCCGTGCTTAGCGTCGGGCTTGGCCCCGGACAGCCAACTTCCAAGGCAGCGGGTATGGTGTTGCTGGTCATGCTGTTTTTCGTGCTAGGCCTTGTAACAACTTTGGTGTCTATTCTCCGCCAAGAGCGCAGGTATACATACATGTGGGCAGGGTTGCTGTTGGCAACTCTCGGGGTTGCTATTGCCGTAGTTGTCGATGTAAATCGAAAACGCACTGTGAGTCCACGCTTTCGAGACGCTGCCCAAATGATGCAGTCGCAGCACGTGTAAACCGTCTTAGCGCGCGATACAACTTACTGATTGCCCATGAAACGTCCCCGCATCATGCCGCCGGTTTATCTTTTGGCCGCCATCCTGGCGATGCTGGCGCTCGGCGTCTGGCTGCCGGGGCGACAGGTGATTGATGGACCGTGGCGCTGGGCCGGCGTCGTTCCCATCGCCGCCGGGCTGGGGCTCGTCCTTTGGGTGGCGCGGCTCTTCCGCCGGCACGGCACCACGATCAAACCCGGCCAGGTCTCCAGCGACCTGCTGACTGGCGGTCCGTTTCGTTTCAGCCGCAATCCGATCTACCTGGGCATGACGAGCCTCCTGATCGGCGTCGCGATCGCGCTGGGCAGCCTGACGCCGTTGCTCGTCATTCCGGTGTTTGTCGCACTGGTCGCCTGCAATGTCATTCCGGTTGAAGAGTCCATGCTGCAAGAGAAGTTCGGCGAACAGTACACTCAATACCAGGCACGCGTTCGGCGATGGATTTGAGACGAGGATGGGCCAAGAAATGGCTGGCGACAATTCGTTGCGTTCGACGCCGGTGTGAAAGGGCACGCGGTAGCACCTACTTCTGACGAAACCAGGCCGGCCACTCGCGCAGCACCACGTCGGCCATCCAGCGGGCTTCGCCTTCGGTCAGGCCGTCGATTGCGCACAGCTCCGTGTTGTCGAGCGCGACCAGCGCCAGCGAACACGGCGCGTCGCTGTGGCGCGCATCGGCGGCGGTCTCGTTGACGCCGAATCGCGACAACAGGCCCCGGCGTCGCCCCAGGTCGATGCGCGCCAATGACTCGAACGGATACAGCCAACGCGGCCCCAGTCCCAGCCACGTCTGC
>JBBDYK010000358.1:8090-11086 GCA_040901665.1 Pirellulales bacterium
GCGCCGCACCGGCTCGAGCATCGCCACCAACAGCCCCGCGATCATCAACAGGCCGATCGCCTCGAAGGGGATCAGAAACAAAAACAGCGCCAGCCATTCGAAGCCCTCTGGTTGCTGCCCGGGCATGAAGCCCCACAACACTCCCAGGAACACGCAGACGATGCCGTTCCAGAAGCAATTGATGAACAGCAACCCCAGCACTCCCGACCAAGTCCAACGTCCGCGCTCGATGAAGCGCAGCCCGCCGAAGTCGCGCACCAATTGCCACTCGCTGTCGCTCGGCCGGTCGACCTCCTGATCGCCGGCCGCCAGCGCGAACGGCAGCGGTCCGAGCCCATCTTGCCGCAGACCATCCACTTCGGTCCCCGCGGCCGTCTCTTCTTCGTGCGGCAGCGACTCCACCAATTGCGAAAGTTGATGGGCCAGCCAGCGCAACTCGGCAGCGGGCATGTCGGCGAACATGAACAACGGCTTGCCCGCGGTGCGGACCTCAAGTCCGGCTTTGGGTTGATTCTCGCCGCTCTTCGATCCGCTGCGCTTGCGCACGACGGCAAACTTGCGAAACTCTGCCCGCGGGATCCAGCGGTCTTGCAACCGCACCACCGCGCGGTCGACGTAGCGCAGTCCCAAGGCGTCGACCTCCAGCCGCTGCCGCCTCGTGAGCGCCCCCACAATCAGCGAGAACACGAACAGCCACGCGGTCCAAAACGGAATGGCGATGAAGATCGTCATCCACTCTTGCTTCACGAATACGCTGTAGGCCAACAGCACGCAGCCCACCGTCCAGCCAATCAACCAGACGATCAGGAAGCCGACCGCGCCGAATCGCGGACGATAACGAATGCACATTCCTTGCGGCGACACATCGTACTTCGCCCGCAGCTTGCCAGGTATCGACGGCGACGATTGCACTTCGCTCATACGCGGGATTGTAGCGAAGTGGGCGCTGCTGGTGGACAGCAACATCGTTTGGCGTTTTACCCGCGGTCAATGACCGGGGGCTAAGAGCGCGATCGCGGTAGGCGCTGCATCCGCCTCACACCGGTCGCCAGGGATACTCGATGTACTGGGCGGCCGCCTGCGCAACGTCCTCCCCCAGCAGCCGGGCCACGACGTGAAACGACATGTCGATGCCCGCGGCCACACCGGCCGAAGTAATCACGCGGCCATTGTCGACCAGCCGCACGTCGTTGCGGACGTTCGTGTCCGGCGCCACCTCGCACAACAAATCGATCGCCGCGTGATGCGTAGTTGCCGACAGCCCATCGAGCAAGCCGGCCTTCGCCAGCAACAGCGCGCCGGTGCAGACCGACAGCACTAGTTCGGCCTGTGCGGCCCGCTCCCTGATCCAGGAAATCAGCGGCTTGTCGTGCATCAAGGGCCGCGTGCCATAGCCGCCGGGGATAAGCAGCAGATCGATCGGCGGCGCGTCGGCCAGCGCATAGCGCGGGTTGACGCTCAAGCCGTTGCGCGCCGTGATCGCATCGCGCGTGGGCCCAACGGTGAACACGTCGAACACTCCCGGCGACACCTGCCGACCGGTGACGGCGAACACCTCGAACGGCCCGCAGAAGTCCAACACTTCCACTTCATCGAAGATCAGGATGCCGACGGTCCGCGTCTTGGTCATTGCTCTTCGCTCCGCTCGCGCTGTTACTCCTGGGCCTCGCGCTCCCGCTCGTCTTCCAAGGCCTCCTCAGGCAACACGGCCCAGGCCGGATACGTGTCGTCCCGCCCGCGCGTGGCGTGCCAGAGAATGCGGTTCAACGTATCCTCGTCGGCCTCATCGACGTCGTCCAAGGGCAACGTCAGCGACACTTGCGCCCAGTGCAATTGCCGCGGGTCGCGAATCGCTTCCGGATCGGGATTCAACTGGTCGAGCGGAATGAGGTTGGGCACGGCGTCGTAGGGCGCCAGGTTCGCCTCGGCATCGAAGCAGGTGGTCATGGCCGAGGCCGAGGCATCGAACTGATTCATCGGCGGCAACCCCAGAATCAACTCCATCGTGCGGATCATGCTGGTCTGGTTGTAGTTGGTGCTGTCGACCGCATGGCGCGCCGTATAAGGGCTGATCACCATGGCCACCGTGCGATGCCCGTCGATGTGATCGAAGCCGGCCTGCGGATCGTCCTGCACGACGAAGATGGCGGTCTTGGGCCAGAATTTGCTGTGCGTGACCGCTTCGACCACGCGCCCCAGCGCCAGGTCGTTGTCGGCCACTGCGGCCTGTGGCGTGGGCATGCCCGGTCGCGTCCCCGCCGTGTGATCGTTGGGCAACAGCATGATCATCAGGTTCGGCATTTCGCCGGCCGTCTCGAACTGCTTCAGCTCGCGGATGAACTGATCGGCCCGATAGACGTCGGGCACGTTGCTGGGAAAACCGATCGTCGTGGGGCAGACGTACGGATCGAGCGATTCGACGGTTGCCTGCCCGCGGATTTCGATCTTGCCCGTCTGATCGAGAAAGTCGCGGTAGCAATCGAGAAACGTCGGCCGTTCCTGGCGCGCGGTGTCTTTCCAGCGAATGGTGGCGCGCACGAACTCGCCGTAGACGCGCAGCGTTTTCTTGTGCGCCAGCGCATTGTCCCACAGAAAGCCGCTGGAGGCATACGCCAGCGCGTCGCCACCGGCATAGGGATAGCTGCGCGGCCAGCCGCCGAAGCCGCGCTCGAGATAGTCGGTCACGTACGCTTCGGTCGCCCACTGATGGCCGTCGGCGCTGAGGATGCCGCTGCAGTAGAAGTTGTCCAGCAGCACGAACTCGTCCACCAGCTTGTGGTGGTTGGGCGTCACCTCGCGGCCGAAGATGCACAACTCGGCGCTCCCTTCGCCACGTTCCACGTCGCCCAGCACCTGGTCGTACGTGCGGTTCTCCTTGATGATGTACAACACGTGCTCAAGCGACGACGGTTCTCCGTGGCGCGCCGGCAGCGGCCGCGGCTTGGCGTCCGGCAGCGCCGGGGCCAGCGCGTTGACCGTGTCCGAAAGGCGGTTGT
>JBBDYK010000359.1:0-11070 GCA_040901665.1 Pirellulales bacterium
ACGTGCCCGGGTTGCGGCCGGTGATCCACTCGGAAAACTGGCTGCCGGAGATCGCCTTCGGCTCCAACAGCGTGCAGTAGCCGTTGTTCACGTGTTTCAACTCACCGTCGGCCACCAGCGTGCGCAGTTTCTTGTGATCCGGATCGAGCAGCTTGTGATAAACCACCTTCGCCAGCAACTTTTTTTGGCGAGCAAGTTGCTCCAGCACGTCGAGCTCGGCCAGGCTCATCACCGAGGGCTTTTCGATCAACACGTGCTTGCCGGCATCCAGCGCGGCCCGCGCCGCGGCAAAATGCCGATCGTCGGGCGTGGCCACGCACACGAAATCCACGCCGCTAGCCAGCAGCCGCCCCATGGCGCCAGGTTCGGCAAAACTTTGCCAATCGCCCGAGCGGCCGGCCGCCGCTTGCCGATAGGCCTCGGCCCGGCGGCCCGTGCGGCTGGCCACAGCCGTCAGATCGACTCGACAGACGCCAAAGCTGGGTAGATACAGGGGTCGCGCGTAAACGCCCTCGAAGAATGGGCGATAGGTCTCGTCGAAAATCATGCCCATGCCGACCATGCCCGCCCGCAGACGGTGCGTGGCGATGGCTTCGGCGGAGCTTGCGGTGGATTGGCTCATGCCTGACAAGATAACGGCTGTCTGCGCGCTTTTCCATGAGGCGCTCGATTGACAGGCCTCGCAGAACTTCCCTCCCGCGCGGTTCCTTGGTGGTGGCAGCCCTCCATGAAAGCTCGTTGCTCCAGGGGTTAACTTCGAGTGTGGTCAACCTATAACCCTGCCAGCCCCTTGTCATGCCCGGCGTGCGCTTCGACAATGGTCCCTCTTGAGTGTCGCAGCGCGCCCTTTGCCGGACGAGGTGCTGCGAACTGTCCATTCCTGCGAAGAAAATCAAGCGGTTGCCTGCCATGACAGAGAACTTTCAAGTCACGCTCAGCGGCTTCGGCGACGAAGCGGCCAACCAGAAAACCGCCGTCCAACAGTTCGCGGCTTTTGCCGCCGTCGGCCTGCAGTATTACAGCCTCCGTTTCATCGATGCCGGCGAAGGCATCAAGAACGTCATGAAGCTGAGCAAGGCCGAGATTCAGACCATTCGCCATTTGGAAGACGAGTACGGGCTGAACGTAGCCTCGATCGGATCGCCGATCGGCAAGGTCAAGCTGCTCGACGTCGACGACGGCACCAAGAACGAGTTCGTGCCCTTCAAGAAATACCTGGAGAAAGAGGTCAAGCACGCATGCGAGCTAGCGCACGCCTTCGAGACCAAGCTGATTCGCGGCTTTTCGTTCTATCACCCCAAGGGCTCCGATCCGATGGATCACGTGCCCCAAGTGGTCGATCAATTGGGTCAGATTTCGGAAGCCTGCCTGCGCAGCGATTTGACTTACGGCGTGGAACTGGAAGCCAACCTGGTGGGCCAGAACGGCGAAATCCTGGCCGAAATCCATCGCCAGGTGAACAATCCGGCGCTGGTGTTGGTGTTCGACGGCGGCAACCTGGCTTGCCAGGGTTACTCGCCCGGCGAAATCCTCGATCAATTTCGCGCCATGAAGCCCGGCCTGGGTTGGATCCATATCAAGGATTATTTGCATCCGGCGCCAGCCCTGCGCCAGTCGCACGTCGATGAGGACGTGCTGAAACACTTCGTGCCGGCCGACCAGGGCGACAGCGGCCACGAAGCCATCTTCAAGGAGCTGCGCGGTTTGCTGCCGCAACTGGACGCCACCTTGCGGCGCCGCGGCATTCCCGGCGTATTCCTGGATCTCGAACCGCACCTCAAGGCGGGCGGCCAGTACGGCGGCTTTAGCGGGCCCGACGGCCTGGGCGTCGCCCTGCGGTCGCTGTGCCGCGTGTTGGACTACGCGCGCATCGACTATCACCTGCGCGACTTCGCCGATATTTGCGCCGCCCGCGGATTCTGATCGCTCGTCGCCGCGCGGGAACTGGTGCCATGCTCGCGCCTTCGTGAGCATGCTCACCCACCGCTGTCGCGGCGTGTGAACATGGCACCCTGTAACCTCAATGTGACAGTCCACTAGTGTGACCGGCCACGGCATCCCACGGATCGCTACTTCGGCGCCTGGCGACTCGATCGCTCGACGTTCTCGCGCAGGCCATCCTCGTCCGCGCGTTTGGCCGCCGCGAGTTGCTGCCAGGCTTTGCCGGCCACGAACACCCAAAAGATGGCGCCCACCCAGCCGATGCTCGCCAGCGGACGCAACGCCGGGTGGTGTACCGACAATACGGACACGCCCACGATCGTGACGAGCAGCGTCGCCAACGCCGCGCTCGAAGTGACCAGCACCGCGCGCACCAACCGCTTCCGGCCGTGTGTCCCGATCGCCCGGTTGGCTTGCGAGACCGCTACTTCGCGCATGGCGTTGTAGTTGGGGACTTCCCCCGAAGCGCGCCGCTGCATTTCGACCGGAGCGGTGGCCACGTCGACCACCGCCACGCTCTCGTGCTGTTCTGGCGCCCCAGTCTCTCGCGACCCACTCTCTGGCAACGCAGTCCCTGGCGACGCGCCAGGCCGACTGGGCGCCGCGTTCCTATCCGATTTTCGCTTCGTCCGCCGACCAGGCGACGACGTTGCGGGCGGAACCTCGCAGCTCTGCCCGCGGTACCGGTTCAGAAGCTCGGCGAAGCACTGCTCGATCGATTTGTCGTCGTCCGAGCGATCGATCGTGCGAGTGCGAGGTAGCTCGTCAGCGGCCGCCTCGGCGCAGCAATCCGGTGTCTCATCCTCATCCTCCGCAGCCGCCAGGGCGTCGAACTTCTGCCGCAGGCTCGCCACGTCGATCTCGACCGTTTGGTCCGCGCACGGCGCGTAGCGCACCGTCTCGCATTCCCTGTCGATGTCTTCCTCAATCGATCCAGCGTCCACCTCGTCACTCACTGCATCGTTCGCCCGCTCGGCCTCGGTTTCCGCTGGCTCATGGTCGAGCTGGACCTGTGCGGCGCGGTCGTCCGCTTCGGACGCCAGCCAAATGCGCCGCATTTTCTCCCAACCTGCGCGCTCTTCCTCGAACGCGGCCTGTTGCCGATCGAGCGCGTCTCGCAACTGCTCCGATTCCGCTGCCTGCGCTTCGCAACGGCTCAGGCTCTCACCGAGCTGCACTTGCTGAGCGGCAAGTTGTTCGCCCGCGACCGCCAGTTGCTCTTCGCGCTCGGCCAGCCTGGTATTCTGCTCCTCAACCGCCTGCGACGTCGGTTGCGCCGCTTGCTCGGCCTGAAATTGTTGCCGCTGCTGTTCGATCTCGCCGGCCATGCGCTCGATTTCCTGGGTGCGCTGGACGAGCCGAGCCTCGTCGCACTCGCGCTGGCGGGCCAGCTCGTCGTGCTGCGCCTGAACGGACTCCTCGCGAGCGCAAAGGTCGGCGGCGCGTTCCTCCAAGGCGGGCAACTGCTCGGTGCGCTGCGAAAACTCCTCGTGGCGTGCATCGAGCTCGGCGCGACGCGCCGTGAAGTCGGTTTCGACGCTTGCTTGGATCGCTTCCCAGGCCGCTTGCTCGATCGCCCACGATGCCGCGTGGCTACGAACCCCGGCCAACGCCGCTTCGGTCCGTTCGAGGCCCTGGCTTTCGGCAACTTCAATTGCCTCCTGCCGGGCTCGCTGATCTTGCTGTTGCGCGGCCAATTGCTGACGGGCCGTTTCCAGCGCCTCGTGCCCTTCGAGCAACTGCTCGAAGCCGACGGCAATCTCGCTCTGGGATTTGGCCTGCTCTGCTCGAGCCTCGGTCAACACGACTTGTTCCGCCTCGAATTCATCGCGCGCTTGGGCCAGTTCCGCTTGCTGAGCGTGCAACTGGGCGCGGAGATGATCGACTTCGGCGCGCGTACGGTCCAGGGCGTGGTGGGCGCGTGCCAACTCGCCGCGCGCCTGCTCGAGACCGGCTTGAGCCTGTTCGAGTTCGGACCGATGCTGCTCGAGCAGCGCATGAGCCTCGCCCAAGGACGACTGGCGTTGCTCCAATTCGGCGGCCCGATCGCGTAACTCGCGCTCGCGCTCGTCGCATTCGGCTTGCCGCTGCTCGCACGAGGCCTCGCGGCCGGCAACGTCCGCGGTACGCTGCTCAAAACCGCTCCGTTCGCTTTCCTGCTCCGCGCGTTGCCGGACGAACTCTTCTCGGGCGTTCTCGAACTCCGCGCGCTCGCCTGTCAATCGCGACGCCTGTTCTTGCTGTTGCTCGGACCAGGTCTGCCGATCGCTTTCGAATTGGGCGCGCAGGGCCGCGATTTCGCCATGGCCATTGTGTTGCGCGTGCTCCAGCTCGGATCGCTGCCGCTCCCAATCGGTTCGTTCGTCGCAGAGCCGCTGGCGCTCGGCGGCCAGTTCTTCGTGACCGCGGGCCAGTTCGGCGCCCCCTCGATCGAGCTCGACGCGCCGAGCGTGGTGTTGTTGCTCGAATTCCTCGCGCTTCAGGCGCAGCGATTCGTGCCCCTCGGCCAAAACGGCGCGCTCCTCATCGAACGTCTGTTGGGCGGCGGAGCGTTCGGACTCGAACTGAGTCCGTCGGGCATCCAGCGATTCGCGCTGGGCCGAAAGCTCCCCGGCCAGGGCGTTCAATTCGCCCCGCAACTGGTTCAATTCGGCGCGATCCGCTTCCCGAGACGACTCCCATTGCTGGCGCTCGTCTTGCCTGCTCGCCGTCAGGCGGTCTCGCTCGTTTTCTTCTTGTGTCGACTGTCGGTGCCGTGATTCCATCTCGGCACGCAGGGCGCGGATCGCGTCGATCAGCTTGCGCGCTCGTTGGTGTCCCCAGGAAGTCCGTTCGCGACGAGCGCGCTCGCCGCGCGGCGCTGCCTCGCTGCCGGCCTCTTCGCGCCGTCCGGCCACTTCCGACGGACGGTTCGCCGCGGGCGACGGCAGAACTTCCAGCGTGATCGGCCCGAATTGCAATCGGTCGCCCGGTGCCAACGCGGCGTCCTGAAAGTCCCGTCCGTTGAGCCGCGCGCCGGCTTCGCAGCAGCGGGCCACCGTGCCCCGCGAGCCTCGCAGGATCAAGCAGCCGACCGGCCGGACCCCGGCCGCCCGCAGCCGTAGCGTGCACCCGGGCGCGGATCCGATCGTGCACTTCGGAGCCGACAGCCGTACGACCTGCCCGTCTCGCTGGCTGCCAACCACGCGCAGCAACAAATCACCTTCCGCAGGGCCTTGGACCGAGTGAACGGGACTCTTCAGAGCGACGACCATGGGCCGTGACCTCGTGGCAATTTTGCGCAGCTTCGCGCGCAGCGGTTGCCCCACCGACCGCAGCCGCGTACGAACGTTCACAGGTGATGTAGGTTACGCAGTCAAGGTGGTCAAACCCGGGCAAGCCAGGGGCGGCAGCCCACCTAGGGCCTGTTTGACGAATTGTCAAAAACGGCTGCATATCCCTGCCGGTTCTGTCGATTATCCGATATCGGTAACCGAGCTTGAGGCCGTTGTCGGGCGAACCGCTCGCGGGGCACGGTCGGGAAGCCGGCAGCGACAAGTGTCCGTCCCGGTTGCAGCCGGGTCGGGAGCTACTGCGAAAAGGATTGCGGCGGCTCGGTCGAGAGCGGCGCAAGGCGAATCGACGGGCGTTTTTGCGAGCCGTCTGGCCCCAAAATCACGCCGATTTGTCGACCGCGAAAAGCGGCTGGATTTTTGTGACCCCTGCGGGTTCTCGTGCGTACTATAGTTTGTTTGCGAAACACGCTACGGGGCGAACCCGACCGAGTTATCGGCCTGTCTATCGGATTTGCCAAGGAAGTGGGCGCGTCGGCTTTCTGGGGGGTTCCCAACCTTCGGCCGCCGCCAAGTTCGGATTTAGAGAAGGTGAACGGAAATATGGCACGCAAAGATTCCATCCTGAGTATGCGCCAAATCCTGATCATGCGCCGCGACGCTTTGCGCACGGCCTTGGCGGGCGACTTGAGCCTGCTCAAAGAGCTGCGAGCGCAAACGAACGGCGACGTCGTCGATGCCGCGCTCGACTCGGCGCAAGACGAAATCAGCTCTCAACTGGCGGAAGTCGAAAGCCGCGAGCTGAGCAGCATTGAAAACGCCTTGCAGCGCATGCGCGACGGTCAGTACGGCATCTGCGAAGGTTGCAGTTGCTCGATCCCCATGGCCCGGCTCAATGCCCTGCCCTACGCCACGCTGTGCATCAATTGCCAGCGCGAAAGCGAGCGCGACGGCGGCGCAGGCATGCACGACGCCGACTGGGGACGCGTCCTCGACGGCGGCAGCGATGGCGACGTCTCGATCAACGATATCGAGATCGACGTCTAAACCATCGACGCTTGTGGACAAGGACATTGCGACGGCATTTTTGAAAATGCACCGGCGGACCGGCATACCGCGCGAACCCTCGGCGAGGGGCCGCACGACCGGACCAGCGGTGCATTTTCGTTGACCCCAGCGGTTGTCTCGGCACGCTAGCGAACCCCCAACTCGCCGGGCAGCGGATGCGCCAATAGCCGTTGCCAAGTCCTGTTTGCCGACTTATCCTGCAAGGGAGCCGTGATTGGGTTTCCTGCCTAGCGCTAATCCCTCGGGAGTGCCATCGATGAATTCCCGCTCGCTCGTCGCCACCGCCCTCTCGGGCGCGTGGATCTTTCTGGTGCTGGCCTGGTTGACGCCGGCGCGCCTGGCGGCACAGTCCGAGGGCGTGGCTCCGTTGGACGAAGCCACCGAACAGCAGCGGGCCGAAGCCGTCCGCCAGAAAATGTACGAGGCGCTCGGCCGCGAGGTGGCCGCTCTGGAACGACAGAGCAACGCCCTGAAGATGGTCGTCAAGCTCATGCGACCCACGGTCGTGCACATCGAGGCCGAAAAGATCGAGCCTGCCAGCGTCCGCTACGGTCGCCCCGACCAGATCGAGGAGGCCGGCTCCGGCTGCATCATCAAGATCAACGATCGCTTCTATGTGCTCACCAACGGCCACGTGATTCGCGCCGCCAGGCCCGAAGACATCACGATCCGTCTGGCCGATGGCCGCGAGTTGCACCCCCAGCGAGTCTGGAGCGACGAAAAGACCGACGTCGCCATCATGGCGATCGCTGCCCCCGAACTGGTGGCGGCCAGGATCGGCAACAGCTCCGAACTGGAAATCGGCGACTTCGTGCTGGCCATCGGCAGCCCGTTCGGTCTGAGCCATTCGATCACCTTTGGCATCGTCAGCGCCACCAATCGCTGGGACTTCAAGCTCGGCGACGGAGTCGAGTTTCAGGACTTCATCCAAACCGACGCCGCCATCAATCCGGGCAACAGCGGCGGCCCGCTGATCAATCTCCGCGGCGAGGTGATCGGCATGAACACGGCCATCGCCAGCAACTCCGGCGGCAACGAAGGCATCGGCTTCTCGATCCCCATCAACCTGGTGATGCACATCGCCAAGCAGCTCGTCGAGCGCAGCACAGTCACGCGGGCTCGCCTCGGCGTCATTCTCGACAGCAAGTTCAGCCCGGCCGTGGCGGTCAGCGTGGGGCTTACCCGACCACGTGGTGCGCGCATCAAGGATGTCGTGCCGAATTCACCCGCGGCCAACGCCAAGCTCCAAGGCGGCGACGTAGTCCTCGACTACGACGGCGTGCGCATCGATAACGACAGCCACCTGATCAACCTGGTCAATTTGACCGAAGTGGGGCGCAACGTGCCGATCGCCGTCTTTCGCAACGGACGGATTATCGAATTGCTGGTCAAGGCGGGAAGCGAGCCATCGACCGCGGTCGCACTGCCCGTCAAGCAGCCGTCCGGCGATTAACAGCCTGTTGAAGAATTCAACACGCTGCTAAGCGACGCCCGCCGCCCGGATATCGCCTATCGTCCGCCCAGCGACGCTTCGCCGGCGGCCAGCAGTCCCGCGAGCACGAACGTGCCGACCTGGGCGGGATCAACCTTGGTGGCCAAGGCAATATTCGCGCGCCATTCGCGCACTCGCCGCTGGTCGAACACCGTCGCACCGGTGGTTAGCTCGCCGATCAACTCGACGTCGCCGGCCGCCATCTCGATTTCGAACCATTCGGGCCGCAGCGCCGCCACATACGCCACCGCATCGTGCAGCCAGATGTTCTCATAACCCAACTCCAGCCGGTACGAGCGGAACGAATGCGGCAGGATCTTCCGCAGGAAGCGGCCGGCCCGCGTCCGATCGTCCGGCAGCTTGTCGAGCAGATCGTAGCCGAACGAAACCTGGCGGGTCACGTCCAGCGGCACCAGTGTCTTGGTGCCCGGTGCGCGAAACACGGCCCGGGCCGACGCCGGGTCGCAAAAAATGTTGAACTCGGCAGCCGGCGTGATGTTGCCCTGCCCGTGCAGCGTGCCCCCCATGATCACGATCTGGTCGATCAGTTCCGGCAAGGCGGGATCGCGGGCAAAGGCCCGCGCGATGTTCGTCAGCGGCCCCAAGGCCACGATCGTCACTTCACCCGGCGCGGCGCGCACCTCGTCGCAGATCAACTTCTCGGAAAGGTGCCGATGTTGGAGTTCGGAGACTTGAAAGTTGGAATTGCCCAGCCCATCGGCCCCATGGGCGTGGGTCGTGCGCGTCGGCAGTCCGAACTCGGGCTGCGTGGCCACGCCGATGCGCGGCCAGCGCGGCGGATCGAGTTGCTCGATGACCGCCTGCACGTTGCGGGTGGCCTGCTCCGCCGAGACGTTGCCGGCCACCGCGGTGACGGCCACCACTTCGACGTCCGGATCGAAAAGTGCCAGGCACAGCGCCACGGCGTCGTCGATGCCCGGGTCAACATCCAGCAGTATCTTTTTGGCCATCCTCGATCCATTCTCCTATCGCCAGATGTCCCGCCGCGACCCGACGATGGGCGGCGCCGGCGTAGCGCACCCTCGCATGCGCGGGGATTTTAGGGATCGGGCTCCAGCTAAACAAGGGTAGCTTAACATACTCCGGCGTGTCCGCTCGCCCGTATGCCGCGACCCGCGCCGCCGGTACAATTGGCCAGCGGCAGTTTCAAAACCGGCGGGGACTGTCCCCGTCTCCGATCCGGTTTTGAAACTGCTGCTACTTATCCCGGTGTGGCGGCAAGGAATCGGCGACGTGATCGAAGCAACTTTGGGTCGACTGGCGGCCGGCGAGGATCTCTCGCAGCAAGAAATGGCCGCCTCGATCGAGGCCGTCATGGCCGGCGAGCTGAATGACGGCCAGATCGGCATCCTGCTCACGGCCCTTCGCGCCAAGGGCGAGACGGCCGCCGAGATCGCCGGCGCTGCCAGCGTCTTGCGCCGCCACATGACGCCCATCCGCACCCGCCGCACCGGCCTGGTCGACACCTGCGGCACCGGCGGGGACGGCTCCGGCACCTTCAACATCAGCACGGCCGCCGCCCTGGTCGTGGCCGCCGCCGGTGTGCCCGTGGCCAAACACGGCAACCGCGGCATCACCAGCAAGAGCGGCTCGGCCGACGCCCTGGCCGCGCTGGGCGTGAACATCAACGCCAGCGTCGCGCAAGTCGAAGCGTGCCTCGACACGCTAGGCATCTGCTTCTGCTTCGCGCCCCTGCTGCACGCCTCGATGAAGCGCGTGGCCGAAGTGCGCAAAAAATTGGGCGTGCCCACCATTTTCAACCTGCTCGGGCCCCTTTCCAATCCGGCCAGTGCGCCGTTTCAGGTCGTCGGCGTAGGCCGCGCCGAACTGCGTCCGCTGCTGGCCGAGGCGCTCGCGCTGCTCGGCACGCAACGAGCCATCGTCGTGCAGGGCGAGGATGGGCTCGACGAAGTCACGCTCTGCGGACCCACTCGCGTCACCGAGGTCGCCAACGGCAACCTGCGCCATTTCACCTGGTCGGCGGCCGATTTCGGCTTGCAGCCCGCCGGGCTCGAAGGCGTTCGCGTCGACGGACCCCAGGCCAGCGCCGCTGTGATTCGCCAGGTGCTCGTGGGCACCGCCGGACCGGCCCGCGACATCGTGGTCATCAATGCCGCCGCCGCACTGTGGACCGCCAGCCGCGCCGACACGCCAGCCGCTGCCGCCCTGCTTGCCACCGCGGCGATCGACAGCGGCGCAGCCGCCCGATTGCTCGAGCAGCTCGTCGAGCTGAGCAATCGCTAGCCACCCACCGTCTGCCAGAGTGTGAAATCGCTCGGCAAAACGGGGCTGTTGCCGGTGGCTGTTTTGCCTATAATTACGCGATTACCGACTTCCCGGAGAATCCATGCATGGCCAAGCCACATCGCAAGCTCAAGAAAGCCAATCACGGCAAGCGCCCCGCCAACAGCAAGGCCCGCCGCCTCAAGCGCAAAGACATTCGCACCTGAGCACTGGCCCGCGCTGCCCGCGTGGACATGCACGCCGCGTGGCCTTCTGCGCATTGTCTTGCGTCCAACATAGTCCATCGCGCAACTCGTTTCGTGGTTCGGACATCGAGTCCCACGGTCGTGCCCAGCCAGGGGTCCCGCGGACATTGCCCGGTCTTGGCGGTCCGGCTAGAATGCCCCGTCGGAGCACAGCGGAACTCTCACGCCGTGGAGCGTCGTGGTTTTGAAAGTCAAAGACCTGATTCTGGACCCCTTGCAGATCGATTTTAGCCACGTCGTGGCCGACATCGACGAGGTCCGCCGCTACAACCCGCAACGCTTCGAAATGGAGCAGTTGACGGCCATCGTCTACGACGACCACAAGCGCATGATCTGCGCCGGCTACAAGGACATCACCGACCAGGAGTTCTGGGTCCGCGGACACATGCCGGGCATGCCGCTGATGCCGGGCGTGCTGATGTGCGAGGCCGCCGCCCAAATGTGCAGCTACTACGCTCACAAGCACAAGCTGCTGGGCGATTGCAAAGTGGTCGGCTTCGGCGGCATGGAGGACGTGCGCTTCCGCGACCCCGTGCGGCCGGGCGACCGGCTGGTCGTGGTTTGCAAGATGCTGAAGGTGCGCCCCGGCGCGATCGTCGTCTGCCGCTTCGAGGAATTCGTCGGCTCGACCATGGTGGCCGACGGTAAGATCAAGGGAATCCCGCTGCCGGTGGACGCTCTCACCGCCGTGCAGAAGGCGACGACCTAGCGGCGAATTCAAGATGTCATAACTGACACTGCTTGCTCGACTGGCAGTGCGTTGGGTGGCACTAGCCTCTTGCCAGTG
>JBBDYK010000360.1:0-1317 GCA_040901665.1 Pirellulales bacterium
CCGGTGTCGTCGCGGCCGTTTCACCCATCAGGTGACCCCAGAAGAACACGTCGCCTAATGCCACGGCAGCGGCGCCGCCCGCTCCATCTGGATCGACGGTAGTGCCCGTGGCCGCCAGGCCGGTATTTCCCGTGGGCAGAACGGCGACTTCCAGATACGTGTTTTGGATCGCATTAGTGCTCCAAGTTATCACCACGCGATCGGCTCCGCGATAGCCGGCGCCGGGGCGCACGGAGACTGCGGCTGGCCCTGCAGCGGGCGACCACAGGCTGGGCGAATTATTAGCTCCAATCTTGAAGACGAAGTCGTTCACGTTGATCGACGTATGCGTGCCGGTGCCCGACACGTCAACCATGATGCCGTTGATCCCGCGCGTATAGCTCGTGATGTTGGCCAACACGGCCTGGCCCGCGCCGGGTAGCAGAGCGGTTTTGTCCGGCGCGATCGCAAGGTCGTCGTTGGTATTGATTCCCGCGTTGTTTCCATCGAAGGTCGACTCGTTGTAGAAGATGCGCCGAGCTACGACCAGGTTGTCGATTCGCGTCAAAGTCACGTCGTTGCCGTCGCCGCCTTGATACGACAGCCGCAACGGGCGGCCGTTGAACGTGTAGACATCCCCTTCCGGCGAATTATTGAACGTGCCCGTCACGGCGTCCGCGCCGTCGTTGTCGACGATCACGAACGTGTCGCCCACGTTGGCGACATAGCTGCCGCTGAGATTCAGATTGCCCGATAGAGCAACCGTGCCGTTCACCACTAATTGATCGTATTGTGTGGCGGCGGTCAGGCCGGTGATTTCGATCGCGAGTCCGGCGGAAGCCCCTTGAACGTAATTGCCGGTGACCGTGACGCGGCCCGGCGAGATACCCGGTGAGGTCTGGTGATTGCTGGTCACGTTCGCGTTGACCGTGCCGCCGTTGCCGCGCAAGAGGCTGTTGGCATTGAGAATGAGCGATCCGGCATTGACGATCCCGGATGAGTTTGCGGTGACCGATACTCCGGTCAACGTCGCGGTGGCCGCGCTTAACGAAACCGTGCCGCTATTGGTGACGGCTACGGAGCCCAAATTGGTCGCGTCGCTCCAGGTATTCAGCGCGGAAACGTTCACCAGGCTGGTGCCGCCATCGGCAAGCAAGTTCAGGTCTCGGGCGGTGGTGCTGGTGAGCGAATCGATCTCGATCGTGCCGCCGGCAAATGCGTTGACGGACACTGCGCCGTTGGTGCCCGCTAGCGATGTAACCCCTGAAAGGTCGATCTTACTTCCGGCGCCATTTGCCTGAAAAACGGCGTTGGCAAAAGGTGGCTCGGTGTAGGACG
>JBBDYK010000360.1:1417-11060 GCA_040901665.1 Pirellulales bacterium
CGATCTCGATCGTGCCGCCGGCAAGCGCGTTGACGGACAATGCGCCGTTAGTGCCGGTCAGCGATGTAACCCCTGAAAGGTCGATCTTACTGCCGGCGCCATTTGCCTGAAAAACGGCGTTGGCAAAAGGTGGCTCGGTGTAGGACGTCACATTGGGCAGCGACAGAATGCCCGCCGTGCCGGTGAACAGCGAACTGGAGTTGATATTGGTCAGCGAGGATAGCGTGGCCGACATGTTGTTGACGACAATCGATCCGCCGCTGTAGGTGGCCAGCACCGGCGCGATCAATGTGCCGCCATTGGCCAACGTCAGCGAGTTGAGCAGCGATGTATCCGAAGCGCTGGTCAACGCCGAGAGATCCAAGACGCTAGTGGCGCCGTCCACGTTGAAATTCAGGTCTCGGGCGGTGGTGCTGATGAGTGAATCGATCTCGATCGTGCCGCCGGCAAGCGCGTTGACGGACAATGCGCCGTTAGTGCCCGTCACCGATGTAACTCCGGAAAGGTCGATCTTGCTGCCGGCGCCGTTGGCCTGAATGCTCGTCAAGTTGAATGATTGCTCGGCATACGAAGTAGCAGTCACCAGGTTGAGCTGTCCCCCGCCGGTCGCAAACAGGTTCGCACCATTGATCGTGGCCGCCGCGTTGGCCGTGAACGTGGCCGTCGCGCCATTGGCAGTCAGCGAGGCCAGGTTGCCAACCGAGAAGTCGCCGTTGATGTTGGACGCGCCGTTGGTCACCGTGAGCGAGCCACCGGAGATTGTCAGGTTTTCATCGCTGGTCACGCTGCGAATCGTGGTGGACCCGCTGGCGTGCGTTACCGTAATCGTGCCGCCCACGCTGATCGTGACGTCGTCGGCCGAATTGGGCAGCGCGTCGCCGCTCCAATTGATGGGGTCCGACCAGTTCACACCGTCGCCACCGCCATCCCAGGAAACCGGTGCCAATACCCGGCGGTCTTCCAGTGGCTCGAAGCGCAGGCCTCTGCCAAGTTGCACTGCCGCTTCACGGCGCGTGCTGAAATTCGAGCGGGTAGTAAACCTGGAACGTCGCTCGATACTCATCGAGATGTCTCCGGCGGTAACGGTCGTTTCGAATTGCCACCCGTTTGGCCACAGTCTCTACGCCCACCGTGGTAAGCAGCAGTCTAACGAGCGCCAAGCAAACTTCAACAATTTCCCGCGGAACGACCGGGTGCTACCGAATCGACGGCCTGCGCATGGACTGCCAGTTCCAGCCACCTATGCACCGTAATCACGGTCGAGTGAACTAGTTAAGCAACGGCCAGTTCATCTATGGACGTTGTCACGCGACGCGACTGAAGCAAAGCGACGACTGTCGGCGCCGCGGCGATTAGACCGCGGAACGCGCGCAAATCCGAGTCAGCGAAGTTCCAGTGGTTCGGCGAATCGCCGCCGGTGTCTCTCGTGGCTAATCGCTACAGCCGGCGTACCAGCGCTTGGATAAGCTCGTCGTCGAATTCAAACGTCGAGAAGTCGGCTTGGGCGTCCTTCGTAGATTCGTAATCGGCTTCGTCAGATGGCTGGCCGAAGTAGCTGGCGACCGACGCATCTCTTGCACGCGGGATGTCGTCCATGCGCGCTGTAATGCTCAACGTAACCGACTGCGGATCGACCAGCGACGGGCTGGCCGTGCTGGCCAGCGCCGAGGTGATGCCGGCGTCGCCGTCGCCCTCCGGAGCGTAAGGCCCGACCGTGCCGATGCTGATGCGCGTCAGCGAGCCGGTGCCACCGGCGAGGATCGGTCCGCCGTCGGCGGCCACCGTAATGGAGTTGCTCTTGTTGATGTCCAAACGGTTGGTGATGCCGACAGAAGCTTGCGTGCCGTTGGCCAGAATCGGACCACGGTCGGCAGCTACCGTGCGGGCAAAGGCGCCAGCCGGTGTCGTCGCGGCCGTTTCACCCATCAGGTGACCCCAGAAGAACACGTCGCCCACGGCCACGGCCGCGGCGCCGCCCGCTCCGTCCGGATCGACCATGTTGGCCGAAGCCGCCAGACCGGTCTGGGCCGTGGGCAGAATGCCCACTTCCAGATACTTGTTGGCGATGGCGTTGTCGGCCCAGGTGATGGTCACCCGATCGGCGCCGCTCAGGCCGCCGCCGGCCGTCATCGACAGGGCGCTGGGCGCGGGAGCCGGCGTCCACAAGGCGGGCGAGTTGTTGGCGCCGACCTTGAAGATGAAGTTGTTGGCCACGTTGGCCAGCGTCAGGCCCGTGTGATCCACGCCGGTCGACAGGTCGATGATGATGCCGTTGATACCACGGGTGTAGCTCGTGATATTGGCCAACACCGCCTGCACGCCATTCGCCAGCAAGGGAGTCTTGTCCGGAGCGATGGCCGCATTGTCGCTGGCGTTGATGGCCGCACTGTTGCCGTCGAACGTCGACTGGTTGTAGAAGATGTGACGAGCTTCGACGTTGGAGTTGGGGACGCCGGGATAGTTTGGCGCTCCGAGGGTGTTGGTAAGATTAGTGCCGTAGGGAACTCCTTGGTTGGTTTCCACAAACGTGGGGCTTCCCTGGGGATCGCCGGATTGGCGGAAGTCGCCGTTGCCGGTGTAGCCGGCCAGCACGTTATCGGTAAGGTTGGAGACGTGCCAATCGGCCGGTGTCTGACCGGTCGAATTTCCATAGCGCGCGATGAACTCAATCTCGTAACCAACCGCGACGTAGGTTGCGCCAGATTCGACGTTGGAAGGCCCATCGGGGCCGAAATTGATGGGAGCATACAGGCGGCCATACTGCGACTCTCCGAACTCGCTGTGGATACCGATTGAGTCCAGGATCGTCCAGTGGTCGTTCCAGTCGTTTACGTCGGAACTTGCGTCGTCCAAGCCGTCGTTGCCCTGGTCGAGATCCTGACCGATCGTCGGAGCGAAAGTTGCGCCACCCGCGTTATGGATGAGCATAGCGGTGAAGCCGCTGTTCTCGATCTTGTTGCCCGGCAATCCCGTGCCGGTATCGATCTCCGACTGGATATTTAGGGTGCTGTCCCAACCATCGTCGGTGCCTGTGTCGAACAGGTCGGTCGTGCCAGGAGCAACGGTATACGGCGTGCTCTGCTGACGGAGCGTCAGGAAGCCGTTGGAACCGAACGATTCGCCGCTCAAATCGAAGATGAATTCGACCATACCGGGATTGCCGGTGTTGAGAGCGTCGTTCTCGTTCTCGAGCAAGATCAAGTAGTAGTCGTCGAGCGACATACTCGGCGTGCCACGAAGCTCGACGTATTCGTAGCGCAGGTCGCCCCCGGAGCCCGGCGGGTCGAAATAGATCTCATTGATGTAGGCCGCCAAGACGCGGCGCTCTTCGAGCGGCTCAAGGTTCAAGCGATTGCGCTTCGCTGCGCGTGGAAAATTCAGTTGCTTTTTCGAACGGCCGAACAGCGAGTCGAACGCCATGAAAGTAGTCCTCGGTTGCTGCGTAAATTTATCGAGAGTTTGTGGGACCGCGCGATGCCAAGTGCCGCCTGTGATCGCGCTGGCGGAGAGTCTCCGCGACTTGGTCCCTCGATTCAGATGGCTGGATTGAAATCGAACCTCGGGCAAAGTCAATCAAACTTGCGCGAATCTAAGACGTTTCGAACGGGGCGCTAATAATGGCGGCGCGGTGCAGCGCGGTCGCAGAAGTGGCGTGCACACACGCCGGACGGATCGCGCCATCAGTCGCGCCTTGTGATGGCGCGAGGCTACTCCGTCTGCCCTTCGTCGGAGGTGATTTCGCCGCCATTGCGCGAGCACAGCGCGTAATAGATGCTGAAGTGCGTCTCGTCGTGCAAGAAGCGGACCGAACCGTCGCACATCAGTGCGTTGGCTCCGCCAGGGTGATCGGAAAAGATCTCCTCCTCGGCCCAATTGACGTGAGGCGGAGGGTTGATGGCGGAGACGCCGTTGACCTCGACGTTGAGCTTGATGTGGCCGAGGTTGCTACTGCTGGCCCATGCGCCGTCCAGTTCGTTGATGTTCTCGCCGCCAGGGGCATCGCCGTTGGCGTCGGCCACTCCGCGCCCGCTGCATTCGACGACCAGCACGGTGTTCGTGAGGCCGTCCGAGATGTTGCGAACTGCGATGGTCTTGGCGCTGCACTCTTGTGCCGTGCCGAAGCATGGGCCCCCGCTCGTCATCTCCAACAGGATGCCACGAGAGTCTCCGTACTTCTTGGCGTCGACCGGATTGACGACGTTTTTTCCTGGCCCGATGATGCCCAGGTAATCGATGGCTCCCAGCCCTTCGCCGGAATTCTCCTGATAGATGCCGTTGTTGTTGAAATCGGTAAGGCGGCCGTCCATGCCGCGCCGGTTCTGGTGCCGCGCCATGCTGGGGCACAGATACACGGAAATGGGAGTGTTGGTAGGGCCGCTCAGGTCCGCTTTCCAGTTGGGCGTGGCGCGCATGTCGCGTTTCAGATCCATCAGCGAAAACAAGCTTTGCTCTTCGATGTACGGCAGGAACCAACACGACCATGCCAGGCTGCCGCCCATGGGAACGCCGGCTGGCTTGAATTGGCCTGGCGGGTAGTGCTTCTTGGCCACCTCATAGTTGGTCATGCCCAAGCCGATCTGCTTCAGATTGTTCGTGCATTGCGTGCGACGTGCCGATTCGCGCGCCGCTTGAATGGCGGGCAGCAGCAGCGCCACCAGCACGCCGATAATGGCAATCACGACCAGCAGTTCAACCAACGTGAAGGCACTTCGAATATAAAGCCGGCGTCCGACAACTCGCGATGCGCGCATACCTTCATCACCGGCGGGTAGGGATTCTCAGAGTTCAGGGTGCCTTTGTAAGCGGGGATCATTAGGACTCGATGAGCGAAGCGCGTGAATCGTGTGTTCTCTCAGTGATGGCACATTGCCCATGCTTTGTGACAATCGCCTTGGTCAACGGCGCGCGGCTATGCAGTGTTGCGCGTGCTGTATGCACGCGGCTGTGCGAGGTGAGAGCGCGCGGCAGTCTGGGCGACGACTGCCGGGACTGGGATGGGCCGAGCGCCGCCGTTGGCGCTACTTGCCCATGAGTTCGTCGACGGGCGAGGCGCCCTTCGGCGCCAAGAAGGTCAATTGCTGCGCGAATCGCTCGCGACGATTGCCGTACCGCAGAATGAAATCGCCGCGCGGATCGAACGCCACGGTGTCATTTAATCGGGAGAGAGATCCCTGCGATTCGCGATGGACCCAGGCCAGCCATTTGCGATCCGGGGCCAGGCGGTACATCATTTTCGATTCCGGCCGCTCCTGAAATCCGCCCAGCAGGAAATTGCGCGACAGGGGCGCCGTGTGCAGGGTCATGGTTGCAAAGCACAGCAGCGCCCAACTCACCCAGATTGCCATCAGGGCGCTGCCGGCCACTTCGACCGGCTTGAAGAACTTCACCTTTACCTTGGAAACGTAATCGGTGATTGCGCGAAACACGCTGAACGACACTGCGAAGATCAGCCACAGCGCCAGGAAGTCGTAGGTGAAGGTGAGCCGCGGTTCTTGTTTGTCGAGCCACCTGGACAGCGGTTCGAAATAGTTGGTCGCCACCAGGCCGGCCGTCAGCACGTTGACCAGGTTGAGCGTGTTGCTCCACAAGCCAGCGCCGTACAGCAGGGCGGCGACGACGATGAAAATTGCCAGCAGCAGCAAATTGATGTAAAGCATGGCTCGTTCCGATTACTGTTTGAGCACGCGCGCCAATTCCTGGATGGAGGTAATGCCCCGGGCCACGAGCAATACGCCCTCGTCCTGCAGGGAGCGATGCTTGGCTTTGCGCGCCGCCAGGCGGAGCGCGTCGAGCTTGGGCGTGGTCGCCAAGACTTGGCGCAGGTCGTCGTCGACGACGAGTAGCTCGAAGATTCCCGTGCGACCATAGTAGCCGATGCCGTTACACTGTTCGCAAACGACTTCCGGATGCTTCGGATCGATCGGACCGCTGGGCGGCCGATAGAGGTTTTCGATGCGTCCGGCGGGCAAGCCCAATTGCTTGAGCACTTGTGGCGGCGGCGGATACGCTTCCTTGCAGACCTCGCACAATTTGCGCACCAGCCTCACGTTGAGCACGCCGGTAACCACGGCCGCGAAGTCGGCCGGCGGTATCTTGAGCATCAGCACCCGCAACAGCGCTTCGACCGCCTCGCGAGCCCGCACGCTGATCATGACCATGCGGTCCAATTCGATCTGCTCGCACAGAGTCGTCAGCGTTTGCAGGTCGGACACGTCGCGCACGACGATGACGTCGGGATAGGTGCGGATGAGCCGCGGCAGCACGGTGGCCGGCGTTTCGCCGGCGGCGCTGGAAAACGTGGTGATGGGCACGTTCTCGATTTCACGATCGCGGCTGCTCTCATCGGCCACAGCAACGAAGCTGCGGACGAAGCGATCGGCATGCGTGATGACCAGGTCCATGGTGGTGGTCAGGCCGCCGGACGGCATCGAAGAGAAAACGATCACGCCGTTGATGTCCAGCAGCGCGTCGAGTTGTTCCAGCATTTTCGGTCGCATGCCCAATTCTTCGAGCGAGGCGAACTCGGCCTTCTTGGTCGTGAACTGCAGCAGCGCGCGTTCGCCGGTTTGGGTTCCCTGGCTGGTGACGGAGCAGGTGAGTTTCTTCTTCTCGGCTTCGACGCCTAGGATGCCCGCTTGGCGCTTGCGTCGCTCCTTGACGCTCAACCCGGAGAGTCCTTTGAGAACCTCCAGCATGGGATCGCCGATGGCGCGTTCGACGGGCGCGCGGTCGAGCCAGGCGCCGTCGATCTGATAACGAATGTTCGTGGCTTCGGCCGTGTAGTCGAGCATCACGTGCGAGGCCCGCTGCCGCAGCGCATCGTCCAGCAGTTCGCGGGTGGGCATCCAGCCGGGCGATTGCCGGGCGGTGAGCAGGTTGACCTTGTCGGCGCTTTCGTCGGCCCCGCCCATCGGCGTCAGCTTGATGTCCGGGCCCATGTCGCGGGGATCGATATCGGCGCCTTCGAGCTTGATGCCGATGACGCTTAGCCGCTTGCCAAGCCACTGGCGGATGTGCTTCGGCGTGAGCACTTTTTCGTAGGACTGGACGGCGTTGTTGCGGTAGCGGACGTAGAGTCCTAGCGGCACGGTCCAGGCCACGCTCATCAGCACGATGCCGATCACGAACGAGGGCAGCAGGTAGAACAACAACAGCGCCACGAAAAAACTGAAGTAGGCGATGGGATTCCACATCGCATACCTCAGCTTCATTTGCTGTGCGTCCTGGTTGATCCAGTCGGTGGTGCGCACCCAGAGCAGGAACAGGAACCAGCAGCCGAGGATTTTCCAAGGACTGAGATAGGCGCCGTTGCCGCGCGAGAAATTCAGCGCGGGCCACGCGGTGGCGTCGTCGGCGGCCCAGGCCGCGGAACTGTCGACGGTCAATAAGGCCGCCGCACCGGCAACCACGAACAACCAACGCAGCATTAGAGAATTCCAGGTTGCGAAACGGCGATGCCTTTGAGAGCCATTTTGATCGCTTCGGCGTTGGGGGCCACTTCCAGGGCCACGGCGCGATCGATGAAATCGCGCTGCACCAGATCGGTCAGGCTCATCGTGAAGTCCATCATGCCCTCTTTCTGGCCGATGCGGATCGCATCCGAAAGCTTCTCGTCCTTTTCTTCCAGAATGAGCTTGCGGACCGTGGGGCTGAACGTCATCACCTCGACGGTCGGCACGCGGCTGACACCCGGCTTGATCGACGGCAACAGCTTTTGCGCCACGATGCCCTTCATGTTCATGGCAATTGCGCTGCGCAAGGCGGAGTGCATATCGGAAGGGAATAAGTCGAGAATACGGCCGATGGTCGACGGCGCGCCCGAGGCGTGGATGGTGCCGAACACCAGGTGGCCCGTTTCTGCGGCGTGAATGGCCGTCATAAACGTTTCGCGATCGCGCATTTCACCGACCAGCATCACGTCGGGATCTTCGCGCACCGCGTGCTTCATGGCGGTTTCGAAGTCGCACACGTCCAGGCCGATCTCGCGCTGGTTGATCAGGCACTTGTCCTCGGTATAGATGAACTCGATGGGGTCTTCGAGCGTGAGGATGTGCTTGCGATAGTTGGCATTGATCCAGTTGAGCATCGAGGCGATGGTGGTGGTTTTGCCGGAGCCGGTGACGCCGGCCAACAGCACCATGCCCTGGTCGTACTTGCACAGGCTTTCCATTACCGGCGGCAGGTTCAAGCCTTCGAAGTCGGGAATCCAGTTGCTGACGCGGCGAGCGACCAGCCCCATGTGTCCCATTTGCTTGAGCATGTTGACGCGAAATCGCCAGCGGACCCCGTCGACTTGAATGCCGTGCGCGAAGTCGGCGCCGCCGGTCTCGGCGAAGATCTTGCGGTTGCGCTCGTCCATCATGGGCATCAACAGGCGCTCCATCTCGTCGTCGTCGATGGGGCCGCGATTGAGCGGACGGAGCGTGCCCTTCACGCGGACGTGGGGCGGGCAGTCGACCTTCAGGTGCAAGTCGCTGCCTTCCAGCTTCACCAGCGCGGCGAACAGCTTGTCGACTTCCAGCTCTTGGTGGCGCACTTTCGGTTTGCCGGCTTTCGTGGTCGGTGGTGAAACAGTGGTAGCCATCGTGCCTCCTCTTGCTCCGTGTTAGGGGGTAAACCGTTCCTGCGATTCCCGCGTTCCAGCGCTCGGCGTCAGCCCGCCTCGCGCACGGGAATACCCCGCTCGCGCATCACTCGTTTAGTTTGTTGGATCGTGAATTCGCCAAAATGAAAAATGCTCGCTGCCAAGGCCGCGTCCGCATGGCCCAGGCTGATGGCATCGGCCAGATGCTCGGGCTTGCCCGCCCCGCCGCTGGCCACCACCGGAATCGTCACCGCGTCGCTTACGGCGCGGGTAATCTCTAGATCGTAGCCGTTTTTGGTGCCGTCGGCATCCATGCTGGTCAACACGATCTCGCCGGCGCCCAGCCGTTCGACTTCCCGGGCCCAGGCAACTGCTTCCAAGCCCGTGGGCTTGCGACCGCCGTGGGTGTGAACTTCCCACACTTCGCGGCCGTCCTTTTGCACCCGCTTGGGGTCGATATTGACCACGATGCACTGGCTGCCAAAGCGCGCGGCGGCCTGACGGACGAAGTCGGGGTTGCCGGCGGCCGCCGAGTTGATCGAAACCTTGTCGGTGCCAGCCAGCAGCAGGTCGCGAATGTCGTCGAGCGTGCGAATGCCGCCGCCGACGCACAGTGGCATGAACACTTGCTCGGCCGTGCGGCGAACGACGTCGAGCATGATGTCGCGCTCTTCGTGGCTGGCGCAAATGTCGAGAAAGACCAGTTCGTCGGCGCCCTCCTGCTCGTAGCGAGCCGCCACGGCCACTGGATCTCCGGCATCGCGCAGGTTGACGAAGTTGGTGCCTTTGACGACCCGGCCTCGATCCACGTCCAGGCAAGGAATCACGCGCTTGGCAAGCATGCAAGTTCGGAGCCTGAAGAGGTTTGGATCGTTCCGAAAATCCGCCCGAGGAGTCCCGCCCGCGAGCCGTCCCAGGGTGCCCAACCCTCCACTTTAAGCTGCCCGCCGAGGGTGGTCAACGGGCGAGAAAAAGCATGTTACAGGGGCGTTGCCGCCGCTGCCCTTGGCTGATATAGCTTGGGCCGTTGGCCCACAATCGTTCCAGGCGGAGACTCGT
>JBBDYK010000361.1:0-11029 GCA_040901665.1 Pirellulales bacterium
GGCCCAGCGTTCGCCAGTGGCACGCCGGCGCAGCAGCACGCGGTCGCCGCGCCACAGGACGATCGCCGCCTCGCGCACCGACTCAATGCGCGGCTTAGCGCGCAAGCGCGGGATCCGTTCTTGCTCACCCCGTCGCTGAGCGGTGCAAAGACTGTTCAGCGGACAGCGATGGCAATCGGGAGCACGCGGCGCGCATATCAGGCTGCCTAATTCCATGAGCGCTTGGTTCAGCTCGCCTGAACCGCGTTTGGGCAGCAGCGACTCGGCCGTTTTCCACAGTACTTTCTGGCCCGCCACGCTCGAAGTATCGCCCCGATATCCGATCAGCCGGCTCAACAGCCGCACCGTATTGGCTTCCAGGATCGGCGCAGGCAGATCAAAGGCGATGGACACAATCGCACCTGCCGTATAGCGACCGATGCCCGGCAACCCACGTACGATCGCCAGATCGCGCGGAAATGCGGCCTGATGTTCGGCGACCAACAGGCGTGCGGCCCGATGCATCTGCCGAGCGCGCCGATAATAGCCGAGCCCTTCCCACAGCCGCAACACCTCGCTTTCCTCGGATTCCGCCAGCGCGCCGATCGAGGGGAACGCCGCGAGGAATCGGTGGAAATACGGCACGACCGTGGCGACTTGAGTCTGCTGAAGCATGATCTCGCTGACCCAGATCGCATAGGGATCGGAAGTGCGCCGCCAGGGAAGGTCGCGGCGGTGGCGGCGATACCATGCCAACAGGCGGCGACGCAACCCGCTGGGCCATGCCGCGGCGGACGCAGCCGTGGCCAGAGAGTCGCCTGTGGATTGCTGTCGGGCCACGATGCGCTTCCTTGCGAAGAAGTGAATACCGTTTGCGTGACGGGATTTTAGGAACTCGCGCCGGCCGTTGGCAAGTGCCGACATGGCCGAGTAGACGCAACGTCGATCGTGTACTAGGCTGCTAGTGCTCTGTCAGGGCTTGGATTTCGGATGATGGCTCTCACGCGGAGCACTAGATATTTATTTGCGCCAAAGCACTTGCGTCTTTGGCGACGTTTCGCGTCACCCGAATGAATCGGCTTGACGCTCCACGAGGAGCGCTGGATCACCCATCGATCCGGAGCAAACGATTGCCAGCACGCGTTTCTCGAACATTCGCGTCGGAGGAGAACCTTGGCGGACAAACGGCGCAAAAGCGATCGATCGAAGGCGAAATCGCCGCGCGCCGCGGCGGAGTCTCGTCGCCCTCATGAGCCTGCTCCGTCCGCGGGCGGCGATGCTTCGGGCATGAGTGTCCGCAAGCGGAGCGACGAGGACGCTTGGGAACTTGTGCCGCCGCGTTGCGCCCGCGAGCGCGCCGAGGATCTCGAGGAAGTCCGCGCCATGGTCGAAGCGGGCGAGCTGGACGTGGCGCGCGACGAATGCCGGTGGTTGCTCGAAGGCTGCAGCGATTGCCTCCAGGCCCATCGCATCCTGGGCGAGATCGCGCTGGAGGATCAGGACGTGGCCTTGGCCCGCGGGCACTTTGGTTACGCGTATCGCTTGGGAGCAGCGGCGCTGGAGCGTGCCGGAACGACCGGCCCCCTGCCTTACCGCCTGGCGGCCAACCAGTCGTTCTTCGAGTCGGCCAAAGGGCTGGTATGGTGCCTGCTGCAATTGGGCAAGCCCGAGATGGCCGCGGAAGTCGTCTCGGTGATGATGGCCTGCGATCCGAGCGATCCACTCAATATTCGCGAGTTGCTGGCGAATCGTCCCGCCGAGTAGCAAGCGTTTGCGAGCAGCTTGGCGCTGTAGCTCATTTGGCGGGAGCGGTTGGCGTCATGAGGTTGCCGGTCGCGGGATCGAAGTGTGGCACATTGGGGTTGAACTCGACCTTCGCGTTTTGAGACTCTCGCTCGGTAATCGCTTCCAACATTCCGGCTGAGGCGGGAATGCGCAACTCGTCCAGCACCTCAGTCCACTGTTTCGAGCCAGGCTTGATGCTGGTGACACGAATCAGGTGGACTCCAAACGGCGTGACAACCGGTTGGCTTACTTGCCCTGGCTCCAACTCGAAGGCTGCACTGGCAAAAGCTTCGTGCATTACGCCGTGTCGTGGAAAGTAGCCGAGATCACCCCCAGAGCCGCGGCTCGGCGCCATGGAGAATCGTTCAGCCGCTTGTTCGAAGGTAATCTTGCCGGACTCGATGCCCTGTCGAATCTTTTCCGCCAGGCCAGCGACACGTTGTGGCGATTCGTCAGCGCGTTCGGGTCGCAGCAAAATATGGCTGGCCTGGACTTGGGTGCCGTCGTAATCCTTTCGGTGAGCATTGAAGTAGCTCTGCAATTGGTCCGAGAGGTTACGCTCGATATACCGCGGCCAGGCGGTTTGCCAGATCAATTCAGCGCGCACGGTGTCGACCGTAATGCCCTCCTTAGCAAGAGCTTGCTCGAATGGCGTGCCCTGGGCCGTTACTTCGCCTTTGATCCTTTCCAGCGCCTTGTCGATCTCTTCGTCGGTGTAGTAACCGCCCTCGCGATTCATCAACTGAATGACCAAGCGCCGAATGATGAGTTGCTTCAGTGCGTTGGCGAAATCGCTGCTCGACACAGCAGACCTGGCGGATTTCATCTTGTTTTGCTTGAGCAGCAGCGTGAGCACCTCCGCGGTAAACACGGGCTCGCCGTTAACCTCGGCTGCCACCGCCGGCATGGACTTCGCCTCCTGCGCCGGCGTATCCGCGGCGATCGCCATCGGCGAGCAGGCGGAGACCAGCAGCGCCCAGCAAGCGAACAATCCCAGCGTTGCTTTGCGCATCATCATTTTTGGCAATTTGGCGTGAGTCGCGGCAATCACGGCAATGGCAAGTCGTGCAGTTCGTAGTCGACCGCCATTTCCAAAATCGTTGTCGGCGTGCGATAGACGAAATCCAGCTTGTCGGGACTCTCGGCCAGATCGAAGTAGTAATTGATGCCGACTTCATCCTTGCCTTGCCGCGATTGCTCGAATCCACCGGGTGTGGCTTGCCGCCCGGCGGCATCGACGAAATACACGTCGTTATCGAGGATCCAGCCGCGGTGCGATTCGAGGGCGGTGGAAGGATTGTCGAACTTCACGCGCAGGGCGACCTCCCAGGCGGCGTTATTCTTGCGCACCCGATCGATCGTCACCGTGGCGCCCGCTTTGCGTTGTTCAAGTCGTTTGGGAGGCGTGTTGCGCTCGGCCACCGGCGGCGAGGCGAAGCGAAAATCCTCCGCCGGACCTGGAACCAGCGCCAGCAACTTGCCTTGCAGTTTACGGATCTTGGTCATGGTGCGATCGGGTAACTGAAGTGGTATTTCCAGCTCGGCGGTCGACATGCCCGTGCGAATCGTGGCTTCGGGCATGGCGCCCTGGCTGGCCACGGCCAGGGCCTGGCCGCCGTCCCCCTCGGCGCTCACTTGTGCTAAATCCTGCAAGATTGCAAACGGCTGCAGCCGCGGTTCCCAGGTGACCTCCAGATACAACCGCAGCGCCTGCATGTCTCCGCCGCGCAGGTCGCGCACGGCCTCGAACCGCATGGGCTCAAGGCGAAAGATCCCAGCATAGAATGCCCCCTCGGCGCGCGATCCGGAGTCCGAAGTGCGATTGACCACATAGGCGCCGCTGTTTCCCGAGTAGGGATACAGGGTGAGACCTGCCTGATCGAGCACCTGATCGAGCGCTTTCCAAAACGGCACTTTGTCGAAATCGACGGTGACCGCTACGTCCGTCTTTTCCTGACCGAAGTTTTCGCGATAGTCGACGATCGAATTGCCGGTTTGCTTTTCGAATTCGGCGAGCACGTCGGCCAGCGGCAAGTTCTCGCCCACCAGCGTGATCCGCGTGGGCTCCGCCGCGGCGGCAACCCGCGCCTCGAGCAGCTTCTGCTGCACCCGCGTCACGCGCAGCGCAATCTCGGCCGGCGTGTCGTCATTGATTACTGGCAATAGCGGCAACGCCGCGGCGCCCAACTCCAGCAGCGAGCGCTCGGCGTCGTTGCGGGCGCTCAATTCGCGGGAGTCAAGTTGGCGCACGAGCTGCGCCACTTGAGTCGCCAGCGCGGCGTCTGCCGCGGGCTCATCGGCGGCGAGCAGCATTCCCAATGAAAGTAGCAGGCTCAGCACGCGATCGTCTCGCAAGGGGTTCGGCCGGCGCCGGCTGGGCGCCGTAGCAGATCGTCTCGTTCTAGCTCCTTGAATCTTACGCCCTGGCGGCGAACAGTGCCAGCGCGGGGCATCTGCGCACCCGCATGGCGCGAAACTGGAGAGACCGTCGGGCGAAACGGGCCGAATTCGCCATCGATTGACCCACGGGCCCTCGGCCGAACGGCGATTTGCGTCCTAGGCTTTTAGTAAGTGGTCCGGCGGACTCCCGCCGACCCGCCGAGCGGTCGCAACCGTTGCCCGCCAGCACGCATCAATTGATTGGCCGAAGTTTGTGGGGGCGCCGTACCGTGCTTCGCATCGTGATTCTATTTGCCTTGGTGCTAACGTCGGGGGCGAGCCAACTGCTGGGCGCGCCGCGCGATCAATTCACGATGTCGGTCGATATCGACGGCGCCGACGTGGAAGGCATGCCGTTGGCCTGGTCGAACGAACGCGTGTACCTGTTGGGGCGCGATGGTCGATTGTGGGAGTTTCCGCCCAATGGGGCCACCCGGTTCCGCAAGACCAGCCCCTCGTTCAGCAGTTACTCGGCGGCCGAAATGCGCGCCCGGCTGGAACGTGAATTGGGAGGACGGTTGGAAGTGACCGGCACGGGGCACTATCTGGTGGCCCATCCTCCCGGAAAAAGCGCGCTGTGGTCGAATCGCTTCGAACAGCTCTATCGCTCTTGCGTGCAGTATTTTGGCCTGCGCTCGCTGCGGGTGCACGAGCCGGCGTTTCCGCTGGTGGCCATTGTCTGGCCGCGGTTCGAGGACTTCCAGCATTACGCGGCCAGCCAGGGTTCGAGCGTAAGCCCGGGCGTGTTGGGCTTCTATTCCCCGATCTCCAACCGCGTGATGCTGTACGACCAGGGCGCCGTCTCCGCCGCTAGTCGCGTTTGGCAGGAGAATGAATCGACGATCATTCACGAAGCCACGCACCAAATGGCCTTCAATATCGGCGTCCACAATCGATTCACGACCACGCCGTTGTGGGTTGCCGAGGGCTTGGGCACGATGTTCGAGGCCCGCGGCGTGTGGAACTGGAGCGATTTTCCGCGACAGTCGGACCGCATCAATCGGCCCCGGCTCATGCAGTTTCGCCAGTGGCAGCAATTGGGCCGCCAGAGCGGAGCGTTCGTCAACCTGGTGGGCTCGGACCGGCAGTTCGAAACCAATCCGGCGGCTGCGTATGCCGAGGCCTGGGCGTGGGTGTTCTTTCTCACGGAGAACTACCCGCGCCAATTCGGCGAGTACGTGCAGCGCACGGCCCAGCGTCCCGACTTCGAGGAGTATCCGCTGGCGCGGCGGATGGCCGATTTTTCGGCCGTCTTCGGCGATGACTTTCGCAAGCTGGAAGCGCATTTCCTGCAGTTCATGGCCGGCTTGCAATAGCCCTCCTTTCGGCACGCGTCGCCCCTTCGCAGCCGGTGTGCCCAGGTGTTAGGATGGCCCGGCTTGACGAAATTGCGCGTCGCGTCGATTCACACTCTCGCCTGAGCCTTAGGTCCGCCGATGCCGAAATTCAAAGTTCTGCTGACCGACTACGCCTGGGCCGATCTCGATATCGAACGTGTGACGCTGGCCGAGATCGATGCCGAGTTGGTCGTCGCCCCCGCACAAGACGTGGCCACGCTGGCCCGCCTGGCGGCCGATGTCGACGCGATCATGACCAACTGGGCCAAAGTGCCGGCCGAGGTGATTCATGCCGCCCGGCGCTGCAAGATCGTTTCGCGGCTGGGCATCGGCCTGGATAACATCGACGTCGCCGCCGCCACCGAGCGCAAGATGCTCGTGACCAACGTGCCGGACTACTGCCTGATCGAAGTGGCCGAGCACGCCCTGTCACTGCTGCTGGCGCTGGCGCGCAAAATTGGCTTCTATCATCACGAGACCAAGCAGGGGCGCTACGCACTGCAGGCCGGACCCGTCCTGCGGCGCATCGAGGGGCAGACCCTGGGCATTGTGGGACTGGGGAATATCGGCACGAAGCTGGCGGAAAAGGCCGTCGCCGTGGGCCTTGAAGTGTTGGCCACCACGCGTACGGATCGAGCGATGCCGCCGGGCGTGCGCCGCGCGGAATTGGATGATGTGCTGGCCGAGAGCGACTATGTCTCGCTGCACTTGCCCCTGACGCCGGATACGCGGCATTTGATCGACCAGGCAGCCCTGGCCCGGATGAAGCCTACGGCCTATCTGATCAACACGGCGCGCGGTGGATTGGTCGATCATGCTGCTTTGGCGGCGGCGCTCGAGGCCGGCCGGCTGGCCGGGGCGGCGCTCGACGTGCAGGACCCCGAGCCGCCAAACCTGCACGAGCGCCCCTGGAACGATCCGCGCGTGATCGTGACGCCGCACGCCGCTTTCGTGTCGGTCGAGTCGCTGGCCAATCTTCGCTCGCGCACCGCACGCCAGGTCGCCGCGTGCCTGACTGGCGGGCTGCCCGAGCACGTAGTCAATGCAACCGGACTGGGCCATGCGGGCTGACGCGAATGTCTCGCTGTAATCGTCACAACTGGACCACGCCTTCCCAGCGGCGGCGGGCCGTTTTGACGCTCTTCGGGCCATGGCCTATAGGTATTTAGGGCAATCGGACCGAAAAGGCGGGCGCTCATCGGGCGCCTTGCCGCCGTGCTGATGCCCCAGGGGGGCGCTACTCGTTCGACCGCGCCGGGAAGCGACGCGCTTCCCGCTCGTGTTGGTCGACCTGAGATGCGTGCTAAGAGTTTCCGACGCTGGTTCTCGTCTCGGCGATGGACGGAGCGTGGACCGCCGACTTTGACTGCAAACGACAACATCGAAACGGCCGCCATGGACGAGACCAGCCTCTCAACATCCCCCATCCCGATCGCCGAGCCTGTGCCGGTGGTCGAGGCCACGCGCCCCGATCGCCGCCGTCGCGCCCGCGAGATCCTCTCCAAGCAGTGCTCGCGGCTGGATCGACTGGAAGGCGAGTTGAGTGACCGGCTGCAGCAGTTGGCCGACGAGATCGCCCGCGAGATGGCGGCCGATGGCAGCGACCAGGCGGGATCCGTCGTCGAGGCAGCTCATGAGGCGAGGCTAACGGCACTGGCCGAGCAAGTCGAACGCTTGCGCTGCGAGTTGACCGGCCGCGAGGAATCGCTCGATCGGGCTGCCGCCGACTTGGAACAAGTCCGCATCGAACGAGCCAGCTTCGAGCAGGAGCTACACGTACAACAAGCGTTGGCCGCCGAAGCGCAGACCCGCTCGGAACACGCTCGCGTCGAACTGGCATCGCTGATTGAGCAACTGGCCGAAGCCCAAACGCAACTATCGGCCACGCGACAGCGACAGGACGAATTGCGGCAGCAGTCCGAGGCGCAGCAACAGGCCTGGGAGGAGCAGCGAGAAAAGGAACAGGCCGAACGACGCCGCGAGGCGCGGGAACTCAAATCGCAGCAGGCCGAGCTGGCCGAGCAACTCGACAGTCAGCAGGCCGAGACCGCCCGCCTGAAAGAATCATTGGCGCATGCCGTCAGCGAGCAGGAGAGCTTGCTCGGACAGTTACGCGAGACATCCGGGCCGCGCGCCGACGAGGCCGAAGAGTTGCACGCGTTGCGCCAGGAGCGCGACGGTCTGAGCCAGCGGTTGGCTGCCGCGCAGCAGAAGTGCGCCGCTCACGATCGGCTTGCCGACGAAGTCAAGGCAGCCCAGTCCGCCGCCGAACTGCTGGCCCAGCAGGTGCAGTCGCGCGACGCACAAATCCTGGAAGTGCAGAACGAGCTCGAGCGCCGGCGCGCCGAGCTGGCCAGCGCCACTCTCAAATTGAACGAGAGCCAAGCGCAACTGGCTGTTGCCACTGAACAACGAGCGGGGCTGGAGCAGTTGGCGTCTGAGCTCGAGCAGCAACAAATCAAGTCCGGCCGGTTGGAGCAGGAGCTGCGCGTTCGCGATGCGCTGGTCGCCGACTGGCAGAACCGCGACGAGCAGGCCCAACTCGATGTGGCCGGCGCCAACCAAGAGGCTAACGACGCGCGGGCTCAACTGGCTGCGGCCAACGCGCGCCTGGTCGAGCTGGAGGCACTGGCGGCCGCCAGCGAACAAGCGCGCGCCGAACTTGTCAAACTGAAGCAGTTGCTGCAAGAACGCGAGTCGTCAACGGCCGACGTGCAGGCCCGAGAGCAGCGGAATCGCGCGGAGTTGGCATCCGCTATCGAGAAATTAAACGACGCCGAGGCGCAACTGACGGCCGCGCGCGAGATGCAAGAAGGGCAGCGGCAGCAAATCGCCGAAATCACGAACCGCCTGGCCAATTCCGAAACGCAGCTCGCGGAACTGTCGGGCCAACCGGCCGAACTACAGCAGACGCGCGCCGAACTCGAAACGCTTGGGCGCAAACTGGTGTCGCGTGGCGAGGAATTGGCCGAAGCGCAATCGCGCGAAGAAAAGCGTCGCGCCGAGCTGAGCTCAGCCGTCGAGCAAGTGGCGCAGTTGCAATTGCAGCTCAACGGCATGCAGGCGCAGTTGTCGGCCGCAACCGCGCGGTCCGCCGAGATCGAGACGACGACCGAAGAGCTCCAACGCGCGCAGATCGAGTCGGGCAGGCAGCAACAAGAGCTGCGCGTGCGCGACGCGTTGCTGGCTGAAGCCCAGAGCCAGCAAGAACAAAGCTGCCTTGAATTGGCCACGGCCCGCGAGCAACTGCACGAAGCGCAGGCCCAGTTGGCGATGGCCCGCCAGCGGCAGGAAGAGCTGCGCCAGGAAGCTGCTCTAGCGCACGGCGCGGCGGCGGCGGCCGAATCGAGCGGAGCGGCGGATCACGACGGCGAAGTCGCCCGCCTGCACGAGGCGCTCAAGGCGGCTCACGCCGAAAGCGAACAGCTGGCCGCTCAATTGCGCGACGCCCCGGCGGCGGGTGATTCGGATGAGCTCAAAAAGCTGCGCAAGGAGCGCGACGGCCTGAAACGCAAGCTGACCGATGCCGAGGAAAAGCTGGCCGCGTCCGCACCGAGCGACGAGGACGAGCAGAAGCAAGACGACTTGCGGCGACGATTCGAGATGGCGATCGAGGAGCTGCGCGAAGTGAAACGCGCCAACGCCGAACTGGAGACCAAGCTCAAGAGCAAGGGCTCCGGCGTCGCGGTGGGCGGTGGCGGCGGACTCGACTGGGAGGCCCAGAAGCAGCGGCTCCTGGCGTCGCTGGAAGCCGATGACGTCAACCGGGACGACGACGAAGCCGTGGCCGAACGCCAATCGATCGACGAAACCATCCAGATCACCGATCGCATCGTGGCCGAAAAAGAGGCGGAACTCGAGGAACTGCGGCGCCAGTTAGCGGCCGGCGCTGCGCACAACGGCACCGCCAGCGCCGCGGCCATTGCCGAGTTGCTCGATAGCGACGAGGTCATTCGCGCCGAGCGAGAGAAGCTGGTGCAAGCCCAGGCCGAGTGGCGAGAGAAAATCGGCAAGGCCGAAATCGACATCTCGGTCGAGCGAGCCAAAATCGCGCGCGATCGCATGGAGCTCGAGGAAAAGCTGCGCAACTATCAGGACGATCGTCCCGAAGAATCCGGCGAAGCGAACGCGTCGGCAACGGGCAAGCCGATACGCGGCCGCTGGCTGGCGCGGCTGGGTCTCAAGGATCTGAGCGACGAATGACCCACACGGTCGGATTGTCGCAGTAGCGCCGAACGGCTCCCGGTTCGTCCAAAGGGCGTTACTCGTCCAGACGCACGCCGGACGTGCGGGAGAGAACCTGCTCGGCCGCGGCGACGCCCGCCGGATCGTTCACGCGCAGTCGAGCGAGCGCTTGCCGCGCTTCGGCGGCCGGACACGCCAACAAATAGCCCACCACGGCCCGCCGCGTCCGCTCATCGCTCGCGGAGCGCGCGTACACGTCGACCACTTCGGCCTGCGCTTCCCAGGCTTGCCAGCGGGCCAGGTCGGTGATGGCCTCCGCGGCGAACTCATCTCGAGCCAGCAATCGCGCCACGGCTTGTGCCAATCGCGAGCGAGGAATCTCCCGGCCGTACTCGGCATAAAAGCGCAACGCCGTGAGCGCGTGACGCACGTCGCCGTCGGCCGAATTAGCATTGGCCAGGTAGCGCGATTCAATGAGCTCCAGCCCGGGCAATCCGGCCAAGAGCAGATAGCCGCCCAAGACTCCGTCGAAACCGGCGCGAAAGTCGTTCTCGGGCGCAACGATGCGTTGTCGCAAGAAGTCTGCGGTAGAGGCTCGCTCCGACTGCGGCGCAGCCAACGCCACGGCCAACCCATAAAACCCCTTGCGCGCTTCGGGCACTCCCGGATCGATCAACCAGCGACGCAACTTCTGGCCGCTTAGTGTGTCGGCCATGCGGGCGACGTCGTCGAACGGCGCGTGACCGAACTCAAGGTACGCGTCCTCGGCCACGAGCGGATCCGGATGCTCCAAGTAAGCGGCGAAATAGCGCAACCGCTCGAGCGTCGGCGTCTTCAGGTCGGGCGAGCGCGCCAAGTAGGCGTAGCTGATCTCGTTCGCCGCGACGGCGTGCCACGATCGCTCGGTGTCGCGGGCACTGCCGGCCGCATCGCCAAACACCAGGAGCAGCGTACCCGGCTTGGCCGCCACGTCGAGCTTAGCGGTCAGCATTTGCCCCGCTGGAAACGTGTCGCCACCTTGCAGAACGGCGTGCAGCTTCAGCGTGGTGCGGCCTCGATCGAGTGTCGCGGCGACTTCGGCCAGGGCCGCTACTTCGGACTGCTCGCGGCGCTGCGCCAACGTCGGTCCCAGTGCCGTGCAAAACGGACAGGCAACCAACGGACGTGCCGGAGCTAGTAGCGCCGCGAGCAGCAATGCCCAGGGCACGAGCGCCGCCGTGACATGGCTATTTGACTTCCGTGCCATCCAGGTGATAGATGGCCAATACATTGCCATTCAAAGGATCTTTGAACTCGCGAATGGA
>JBBDYK010000362.1:0-11020 GCA_040901665.1 Pirellulales bacterium
GGAAAGGGTCGTCAACTGGGAAAATCTTGCCGGTTGTAGCGAGAATTCCGGTGGGTTGGTCTCGGTGGTTGCCGATCTATTAGTGCGAAGCTGGCGTAGCCGAGCGGCAACTGCGCACCACAGGCTACAGTGCCGCCGGCCGACGTCGACATTTCGAACATTTGAAGTCCAGGCGATAGCAATTCCTCGCAAGCATGGCGATGGTTATTCGCCCGGCTTGTTGGCGTCGTTGAGTCCGCGATTTCAGTCAGCCACAAGTTGTCCAATCCGATGGTTAAACCGGGTATTCCAATGTCGCTGGCGGCGGCGGCGTCGGTCCTTGTGACCGGCTGCATGGTGCTGCGTCCGCCCGGCGAGATCGACCCGGAACAGGATTTCTACCGCACGGTGGCCACCTCGCCGCTGAAGGTCGGCGACGAGTACGTCAATGGCGAGGCTCCGCTGGCGACACAGGGGCCGCTGACCGTCGACGAATCCGCGCCTCCGCCTGCTTGGGAGCTCTCGCTGACCGAGGCCGTTCATTTGGGATTGGAGAACTCCAAGGTGCTGCGCGATCTGGGCGGCAGTGTGCTGCGCCGTCCACAACTTGCACAAACGATTCACGACCCGGCCATCCAAGCCAGCGATCCTCGCTTCGGCATGGAAGGGGCCCTGTCGGATTTCGACGCTCAATTGACCACCAGTCTGCAGGCTTATCACAACAACCGCGCGTTCAATAATCTCTTTCTGGGCGGCGGCACGTTTTTATTCGAACAGGACCTGGATAATTTCGTCACCGAGCTATCGAAACAGACCGCCACGGGCGCCGCATTCGCCGTTCGCCAGCATATCGACTACGACGACAACAACGCCTTGGCCAACGTCTTTCGCAGCTACTATAACGTCAACTACGAAACCGAGTTCCGTCAGCCATTGCTGCAAGGGGCCGGCGTCGAATTCAACCGCATCGCCGGACCGCGGGCCACGCCCGGCCAGATCAACGGTGTGGTGATCGCGCGCATCAACAATGACGTCAGCACCGCTTGGTTCGAGACCGCGCTGCGCGACTATGTGAGCAACGTCGAGAACGCGTATTGGGACCTGTACTACGCCTATCGTGATCTGGACGCCAAGATTGCCGCTCGCGATGCCAGCTTGCGCACCTGGCGGATCATTCAAGCCAACGTCCAAGAGGGCCGCGGCTATAGCAAGCTGCAGGAAGTGCAGGCATTGGAGCAGTACTATCGGTTTCAGGAAGACGTGCTCGACGCGCTAGGCGGCCGCAACGTCGATCGCACGCATACCTACAACGGCTCGAGCGGCGGCACGTTTCGCGGAGTGGGCGGCGTGCAGGCGGCCGAGCGCCGCTTGCGGATGTGGCTGGCCGTGCCGATCAACGACGGCAAGTTGATCCGCCCAATCGACGAGCCGCCGTCAGCCAAGGTGGTTTACGATTGGCACAGCGCCGCCGACGAAGCCTTGAGTCGTCGGCCGGAAATCCGCCGCCAGCGCTCCGAGGTGGAACGCTACGAAACGGAGCTGATCGCCAGCCGCAACTTCCTGCTGCCGCGTTTGGACGTCGTCGGCCTCTATCGCTGGCGCGGCTACGGTCACGACCTGATCGGCGCCCGGGATCCTGCGATGCCCTACGACAATGCGTTTGCGAACTTGACCAGCGGCCAGTTCCAGGAGTGGGAGCTCGGTTTTCAATACAACATGCCGTTGGGATTTCGCAAGGAATACGCCGCCGTGCGCAACGCACAGTTTCGCATCGCCCGTGAGCGCGCAATTCTGGAAGAGCAGGAGCGACAGGCGATTCACGACCTGAGCTGCGCAATCGCCGACGTCGATCGCTCCTACGATGTCGCCCAAGTGGCCTTCAACCGGTTGGGCGCCGCGCAGGATCAGTATCGAAGGGCCTACGATGCCTTCTTCGAATTGGGCGGCAAGGTCTCGTTGGAACTAGTGCTCGACGCGCGATTGCGGCTGGCCGACGCCGAAACCAGTTATCATCGGGCGAGAATCGACTACGCGCTGGCGCTTAAGAACGTGCACTTCGAGAAAGGCACGCTGCTCGACTACAATGGCGCCATGCTGGCCAACGGCGAGGCCTGGAGCGGCGCGGCCGATTTGGCGCGCAAACGGGTGTTAACCGGGGACTTTCCGGTGATGAACTACATCCTTGGATCACGCGACCAAGGGCAGCCCTCGGACACACCGCCAACGTCGACGCAGGCCGAGGAATTGCAACCGCCGTCTGCACCATCGTCGAGCTTCGAGTCCCCCGTGGCAAGGCTGCACACGGCTGTAACGACGGCAGGCTCGGCGGCGCTGGGAGCTGCGCCGTCCACCTCCTTCACGCCGTCGTTGGCACCGGAACCGCCGCCGTTAACAGGCCAATTGCCGCCTTCGCCCCCCATCCAAAGCCTGTTGCCGGCCGGAGGAGTTACACCGGCGACGGCGAACGAAGTACGCTAGGCGAGCGCGCGGAGCAGTCGTAACACCGATGCGGCATGTTAACGCGGCGGTAACGCGGACGATTCCAGCCCAGCCAGCTAACGTCGCCCGACGTGCCGTTGGCGCCTGCAAAGGCCGACGAGAGCCGCACCCAGCGCCAACAGCGAAAAGCTGGCCGGCTCCGGCACCACGAATGGCACCAGCGAAAGCGTGTAGTCGCCCGCTTCGGCATGCACGCCGCCAAAGGTCGTGTCGCCTTGCCCCGTCACGGCCAACAGTGCTCGTCCCAGTCCATCCGCAAAACCAGTGATCGTGGGCGTGGCGGCATCACTGGAATCTAGCAGCGCATTGCCAGGGCCGCCGAAGAGCCCTAGTTGTGCGTCGAAGTCGGCCGACAGCATGGCAGTGAACTGCTGATTCGGCTGCAAGCCCGAGAACAAGAAGAAGTCGAGCGAATCGCCACTGCCAGGGCCGACGATGTTTTGAATCGTCACGGTGACCGTTCCGCCGACGCGTTCGGGCTCGAAAACGGCGGGCGGGTCGAACCAGATAAAGTCGATCATACCCGGCGACACGCTTTCGTATTCGAGCGGCAATGTCTTGAAGAAGCTGTGGTTCGAGTCGTACAAGTCGAACTGCACATAAAATTGGCCCGACTGCGCGTGCGCTCCGATGAAGCTCGAGTCGCCGGCGCCGGTCACGCTGAAATAGGCGCCACCGTTGATGTCCAGGGGCACGTCGACCAGTTGACTGGCATTGCCGTTGCCGAGCGGGCTGCCGTTGTCGTTCGTGGCATACAGCGTGTTGAAGGCCGCATTCATGTGTCCCAACAGCGTATCAGGGCGGCCCGCGTTGGCGCTCAAGCTATCGGTAACGGCAAGAGTTCCTGCGTTGAGGATCGTGGCCGTGGCCTTGGTGTTGTTGGGCTCGAAGATCGGCGCGGCCTCGACGCGCGCAGCGCCGCACCAGATCATCCCCAGCAGGGCGAACAGCATCGGTCGGTGTGCGAATTGCATCAACAGGCTCGCGAACAAATGTGATTTCAGTGGTATCTGACAGCGGTCGCCGCCGAAAAAGCGCGCGGACAGACCAACAGGGCGTCGCAGGAAACGAACCGAAGCCCCAGGGCCTCGAACGTGTGGAAAGTAGAACCGCGCGGAAGGACGGGAGTGACCCGTTTCGGCTAGCGGACTCTTAAGAGATGATCATTAGCAAGATCGCAAGACGGACGAACAAACGGCGGAGCAACCACCCCGCCAGGTTGCCGTACCTGACTAGTATTGACAGCCCAAAACGGCCGGTCAACGGTGATGTCAGGATTTTCGCCGCTATTTTCCGACGACGATGCCCCAACGCGGGGGGAAAGGGTGAGCTATTGAGTTCCCTGCGCTACTTGCAGTCGACGGCAAACGGATCATTGTCGGCGTCGCGGTGCCATTGATACTCGGTGGCGTCGGCCAGATCTTCGGCCGTCTTCGCGCCGTAGAGCCGCTGGATCACGTGCAGCGCCATATCGATGCCGGCCGACACGCCCGACGAGGTCACTCGGTTTCCGTCATCGACCCAGCGAGCCCGGTAAACCCACTCGACGTTCGGACCTTGATCCTGAGCGAGTTTGAAGTAGCGCTTGTTCGACGTGGCGCGCCGCCCGTCGAGCAGCCCTGCCTTGGCCAGCAGGGCCGAACCGCTGCACACGGACATGACGATCTCGGCCTGTTCGGCCCGCGTCCGCAACCAGGTGAGCAGGGTCTCGTTCTTCAGCTCGCTCATGGTGCCGAATCCGCCGGGTACCATGATCAGGTCCAGCGGGGGGCAATCCTCGAAGCTGTAGTCGGCTTGGACCTTAGGCCCTTGTGTGGACGCGACCGGGCCGGCCTTTTCGGCGACCATCACGATCCGCACCTTGCCAATCAGATTGCCGAACATTTCCGCCGGACCATACACGTCCAGCAACTCGAACCGGGGGTATAACACGATGCCGAGCGTGCGCGGGCCCTTCTTCTCGCTGGCGGGAGCTTTTTCAGGTGCGGCGACGGCATCAGAAACGCCCTCAGGAGGCGCCGCCAGCAGCCGCGCGGAGCTTGAATTCAGAGCAGCGGCAAGCCCAAGTAGCAACAGCAGCGGTCGCAGTGAACAACGCATCGTGGTGCCCCCTTGTGAAGAAATCGCCCGGTTCGTCCGTATGATATCACCCGGCGGTGGCGTGATGCCGGCAGATCACTGGAGGTTACCCGTCGTCCGGACTCGTGGTTTCACATTGTTCCAGCGTGAGTCAAGGACTGCGGACGATCCGCTCGCCACGCGGGCCTCCATCGTGCCGAAACGCGACGCCTTACCATCCGAAAACGACCGCGGCGCCGCACAGGGCGATGGCTCCGCCGCAGGCCGCATGGCCATAGCGATCAATGGCCCGGTGCGAAAACGGCACCAGCCCCAGGTAGCCGATCGCCACCATCGCGAGCATCGTGGCCAGCGTGGCGACGCCGAATACGACGGCCACCAGCATCGAGCCGGCCGTGCTCGCTTCGGCCGCCGGATACATCAACAGCGGTATCAGCGGTTCGCAAGGTCCGAACACAAAAATCAAGAACACGATCCAGGGCGCGACGATGGCGGACTTCTTTTCGTCCACGTGCACGTGAGCATGCTCGGTGTCGTGCGTGTGCGTATGATAGTGGACCGAACCATCGGCATGAGCGTGAACGTGGGCGTGTGGCCGGCTGCGCCAAGCGCGGCGGAGTCCCCACACCAGATAGGCCAGGCCAAAGCCCAACAACAGCCAGCCGGCCACGCCGCCGCGAAACTCTTCGATATTGACCAAACCCGCCACCGCGGCGCCGATGGCCACGCCGGTCAGTCCCAACAGCACCGAGCTGCCCACGTGGCCGATGCCGCAGGCCGTGGTGATCAGCATGGTCTTGCGCAGCGACCAGTTGCCGGCTTTCGAGAGCGCGATGAACGGCAGATAGTGATCCGGCCCGGTCGCCGTGTGAATCATGCCGATCGATGCGGCCGTGACGACCAGTGCGTCGAGAGTGAGATCCGCCAAGGCTTTGCTCCGAGGGTGAAGCCGTCCATCATAGCAGGCCAACGCAATCACAAGTAGAGAACCTCCCCGGCGAATTCTGCCGCCGTAACGAGCGGCGATGAGTCCGTCGGTCGACGTGCGCAGCATTTGCGGTGGCGACGGATGGGCGGGGGACCCTCATCTGCCGCCGGCTTTGAGCGGATGCTTCTCGTCCAGCGGCACGTCGCGAAACTTCTGGTGGCACGCCTGGCAGTTGGCGGAGATTCTGGCGAAGGCCACCGTGCAGCGCAGTGCATCGAGCGGCTGGGCGCGCAACGTAGCTTGCAAGTCGAGCGCGGCGGCTTCGCCTGCCCGCAACAAATTGACGAACTCCGCCGGCTGCGTCATGACGGCGCCGGTCCGCAAGAGCTCGGTGAATTGTTCTGCCAGCAGCAGCGCCTCGTGCGGCGGATCCAGATCGGGATGATCCGACGGCGTCGCCCAGCCGGCGGCCGAGATCGACTTCAGGTGATCGTGATGGCGCTCGATTGTCACCATCGCATCGGCCAGTGGCGGAATCTCCTCGGTCTCGTGGAATTCGACCTCTAATTCGTTGAGCGTGCGCGGCGCCAGCGGCTTCGCTGCGCGCACGCTATCGTACAGCCCTCGATAGTTGGGACTCGTGCCGGCTGCCTTGAGCACGTCCTGCGCTTGTGTGGAAGTGAGCGTTCCGATGCAGGCGCACGCCGCCGCCGCCGCCGCCGGACTGCGATGCTTGCCGTGATGGCAATGGATGTAGATCGGCCCGGGCAAGTCGCGCACGGCCTTGGCCAACTCGTGCAGCCGCGCGGCCGGTATGCCGTCATAGCCGTGCGGCAGGTGCACGTACCGTAGGCCGAATTTCTTGGCCGCGGCCACGTCGGGCCGCGCGCCGTCGACGCTGATGATCGTCTTCACCCCCAGCGCCGTAAGCGCCGCAAACGCCGCCTCACCATCCGGCTGCCCGCCGGAAATGACCCTGTCGGTCAGACGATAGGCGTTGGGAAGCCGTTTGTTGTTGAGGCGCTCGAAGCGCGAAATGTCGGATGGGGAGGATGGCTCGAATGCATGCCCGCCAGTCATCCCGGCGAATAGCAAGCAATGGGCGAGTAGCACGGAACGCGTCATGGGGGATTCGCCGCTTTGACTGACGAAGGAATCGAACAGGCGGCCAGCGCACGTATTGTAGCCAAACAGTCCCCAGGTTGCTCTCACCGATCCAGACGCTTTGCCGGGCTTCGGTTCGGGGCGCGGCTGGGAGGATCGTGCGGGACGTGGCGGCCGTGGATTCGTAAACTCCAGCGGCCGCCTGCATTTGCCGCGTGCTACGGTATTCATGGCGACAGCGCGTGGGCGGTTTTCCTCGGGAAAACCCCACTCAGGCACTCGCGCGGTCGTCGAGCGACATGTCATGGTCAGTTCAAGCCGAGGGCGGAAACGGCTTCCGAACGCCAGTGGACCGGAACGGAGCTTCGGTTCGCCTTTTTGGTCAGGCGAAGTCGGCGGCGCGCTATGTCGGTGCGCCGGCGAACATCGGGAAAACCGTTAAATCATCAGCAGTCGCTCTTGCGAAGCGCCGCCTCGTTGCGCGCTCGCTCTCGAGTCGCTGCTGGCTCGGAGAGACGCCTTCGATGAACGTGAAGTTCGAAATGTTGGATCTGGCCTGGATGCTGTTGTGCGCCGGGCTGGTGATGCTGATGCAGGCGGGATTCTGCTGCCTGGAAAGCGGACTGGCGCGCACCAAGAATCGCGTCAACGTCGCGATCAAGAACCTGACGGATTTTTGCATTGCCAGCGTGATCTTCTGGCTGTTCGGCTTTGCGCTGATGTTCGGCGCGAGCTGGCACGGTCTGATCGGCACTTCGCACTTCATGCCTGGGAAAAACGCCGGGCCATGGCTGCTGTCGTTCGTGCTGTTTCAATTGGTGTTTTGCGGCACGGCTACTACCATCATTTCAGGCGCCGTGGCCGAGCGGATTCGCTTCGCCGGCTACCTGGCCGTGAGCGTGATCGTCTCGGCCTTGTTCTATCCCGTGTTCGGTCACTGGGCCTGGGGCGGCGCGGCCGACGGAGCCCCCAGCGGCTGGCTCGCTCAAGCGGGATTCGTCGACTTCGCGGGCTCGACGGTCGTCCACTCGGTGGGCGGTTGGATTGCGCTGGCGGCCGTGCTGGTGGTGGGCCCGCGGTTGGGACGCTTCGACGCGGACAAGCCCGCCATGCACGGCTCGGATCTGCCCCTGGCAACGCTGGGAGTGTTCCTCTTGTGGTTCGGCTGGTTTGGCTTCAATGGCGGCAGCACGCTGGCGGTGAGCGCCGAGGTGCCATCGATTCTGTTGAATACCAATTTGGCCGCTGCCGCCGGCGGAGTTGCGGCGCTGGCGCTGGCCTGGGCCGTGTTGCGCCGGCCCGACGTGGTGCTGACAATGAATGGCGTGTTGGGCGGCCTGGTCGGCATCACGGCAAGTTGTCACATCGTTTCGCCGCTCTCGGCCATCATCATTGGCGCGGTGGCCGGCGTCATTTCGGTGCTAGGCACTTGGGCCCTAGAGCGGTTGAAGATCGATGACGTCGTCGGCGCCGTCCCTGTGCATGGTTTGGGCGGCGTATGGGGTACCTTGGCCGTGGCCCTGTTCGCCGATGCCAGCGTTTGGCCGCACGACGGCGGACGCTGGACGCAATTGGGCATCCAGGCGACCGGCGTGGCCGCTTGCTTCGCCTGGGCCTTCGGCGGTGGCTACGTCGCCCTGCGATTGCTGAACCTGCTGCTGCCGTTGCGGGCGACTCCCGACGCCGAGCGGTTGGGCTTGAATATCTCGGAGCACGACGCCAAAAGCGAAATGGTCGAACTACTCAACGAGATGGAGATACAACGCAACCAATCGGACTTTTCCCGCCACGTGATCGTTGAGCCGCACACCGAAGTGGGCCAGATCGCCCTGCAATACAATCGCGTGCTCGACAAAGTGCACGCCGAGATCACCAGCCGCGAGCAAGCCGTCGAAGCGTTGCGCCACGCCGAGGAGAAGTATCGCAGCATCTTCGAGAACGCGGTGGAGGGCATCTTTCAAACCAGCCTCGACGGCAAGTATCTCAATGCCAACCCGGCGCTGGCGCGCATTTATGGCTATGCTACGCCCGGCGACCTGCAACGCGTCGTCAGCGACATTCGGTTGCAGTTGTACGTCGACCCAAGCCGCCGCGACGAGTTTCAGCGCCTGGTGGAGCGGGACGGAGTGCTCAAGGGCTTCGAGTCACAAGTCTATCGGCTCGACGGCAGCACGATCTGGGTCTCCGAGAACGCACGCGTCGTGCGCGACGCGGCAGGCAAGCCGCTCTACTACGAGGGCACCGTCACCGATATCTCCGAGCACGTTCACTCCGAGACCCTGCGCCACGACAAGGAGGCGGCCGAAGCAGCCTGTGCCGCCAAGAGCCAGTTTCTGGCCAACATGAGCCACGAAATTCGCACCCCGCTCAACGGCGTGATCGGCATGCTCGATCTGCTAGCCGGCACGGAGCTGGCGCCCAAGCAGTTGCGCTACGCGCAAATTGCCAAGTCGTCGGCCGACACGCTGTTGAGCCTGATCAACCAGATTCTTGATTTCTCGAAGATTGAGGCCGGCAAGCTGGAGTTGGAGAGCACGGAGTTCGACCTGCGCGTGCTGGTGGAGGACGCCGCGGAGATGTTCGTCGGCCGCGCGCAGCAGAAGAATCTGGAATTGGCCTGTCAGATCAGCCCCGACATCGAACGCCAGCTCATGGGCGATCCCGATCGCTTGCGCCAAATCGTCATTAACCTGGTCAACAATGCCATCAAGTTCACCGAGCGGGGCGAGGTCGTGCTGCGCGTTGCGCTGGAAGACGAAACTCGCGATCAGGTCACGGTGCGACTATCAGTCAGCGACACGGGCATTGGCATTCCCGAAGATCGGCGCGACCGCTTGTTCCAGTCGTTTTCGCAAGTCGACGTGTCCACTACCCGTCAATACGGCGGCACCGGACTCGGTCTGGCCATCACCAAATCGTTGGTCGAGCTGATGGGAGGCCGCATCGGCGTTGACGGCCGGCCGGGACAAGGTTCCACGTTTTGGTGTACGATCAAGCTGGGCAAGCAATCCAAGGTGCGACATGACCTCTGCCAGATTCCACACGAGCTGCGCCGGATGCGCGTGTTGGCGGTCGACGACAACGCCACGAACTTGGAGATCCTGCGAGAGTTGTTCTCCAACTGGGGCGTATCGCTCACCACGGTCATGCACGGCTCCGACGCCTTGCGGGCGCTGCGCAACGCGGCGACCGCCAACTGCCCGTTCGATCTGGCCATTCTCGACGTGCAAATGCCCGACATTGACGGCTTTCAGTTGGCCGCCGCCATTCGCCGCGATCATGCCACTCGCGACACGCTACTAATCGTGCTCACCTCGATGGGGCAGGATCTCAACGAGACGCAGGTCGCCGCGCTGGGGCTGGCGGGCTATGTTCACAAGCCGGTGCGCCAATCGCGGCTGCTGGATGCCATTGTTGACGCGGCCTCGCGCCCCTACATAGAACGACGAGCGAGCGAGTCCGAGGCGGCTGAGCATATCAGCGACGCCTGTGTTTTGCGCGGGCGGATTCTAGTGGCCGAGGACAACGAAGTGAATCAGATCGTGGTGACCGAGATTCTCGCGCGATCCGGCTTCGCCTGTCAGATCGTCAACGATGGGCAGGCGGCCGTTGACGCCGTTGACGCCGAATCCTTCGATCTGGTGTTGATGGATTGCCAGATGCCGCGGATGGATGGTTTCGCAGCCGCGCGGATGATCCGCCAGCGGGAAGATGCCCGCGCCGAAATCGCGGAAAACGTCCAAAGGCTGCCGATCGTGGCGCTGACGGCCAATGCCATCAAGGGCGACCGGGAGCATTGCCTGGCGGCCGGCATGGATGGCTATCTGACCAAGCCCATCGATCCCGAATCGCTGATCGACCTGGTCGAATCGTTCATCAATAACGGCTCGCGCGACCAAGGAGCATCGGCATTGCCCGATTGGCCGCAGCAGGGTGAGACGCACTCAGGCCAGTAGCTTGTGCACCACGTTGCCGTGCACGTCGGTCAGGCGGAAATCGCGCCCTTGAAAGCGGTGCGTGAGCAGCGTGTGATCGAAGCCCAGCAGGTGCAGGATCGTGGCGTGCAGGTCGTGGACATGCACGCGATCGGTCACGGCGTTAAAGCCGAACTCGTCGGTCTCGCCCAAGGTGATGCCGCGCTTCACGCCACCGCCGGCCAGCCACATGGTGAAGCCGTTGGGATGATGATCGCGGCCGTCGTTGCCTCCCTGCACCATGGGCGTGCGTCCGAACTCTCCGCCCCAGATTACCAGCGTGTCATCGAGCAGTCCGCGCTGCTTGAGATCTTTGATCAGCGCGGCCGAGGGGCGATCGGTCAGGCCGGTTTGTTCCTTCAGGCCCGCGGTGAGTCCGCCGTGGTGGTCCCAGGCCTCATGGAACAGTTGCACGAAGCGCACGCCCCGTTCGACAAGTCGCCGCGCGAGCAGGCAG
>JBBDYK010000363.1:0-11017 GCA_040901665.1 Pirellulales bacterium
TTCTGTACATCTCGATCATCAACAGCTGCAACCTGCGCTGCCAGGGCTGCTGGGTCGACGTGGCCGCCAAGCAACAGACGATCGACGTCGCGGCCATGAACCGCATGATCGGCGAGGCGAAGCTCGCCGGCAACAGCTTCTTCGGCATCCTGGGCGGCGAACCGTTCATGCACCCGCAGTTGCTGGAGATTCTGGCGGCGCATCCGGATTGCTATTTCCAGGTGTTCACCAACGGCCAGTTCATCACCGACAGCGTGGCGCGCGAGTTGCGCCGCTTGGGCAATGTGACGCCGCTGGTGAGCATTGAAGGCAGCGAAATCATCAGCGACGTGCGCCGCGGCCGGCCCGACGTCTACAGCCGCTCGATGGACGGCCTGCACAACTGCCTGAAGCACAAGGTGCTAACCGGCGTGTGCACGAGCCTGTGCCAGTCGAACATCGACGATCTGCTCACGGAGCGCTGGGTCGACCGCTTGATTGAGCTGGGCGTGATGTACATGTGGTATCACACCTATCGCCCGGTGGGTCCCGACGCCAAGCCGGAACTGGCGCTCACGCCCGAACAGCAGCGGCGCGTGCGGCAGTTCGTGGTCGACACCCGCGCGACCAAGCCGATCTGCGTGGTCGACGCCTACTACGACGATCGTGGGCGGGCGTTGTGCCCGGCGGCCACGGGCTTCACGCACCACATCAGTCCGTGGGGCGACATCGAGCCGTGTCCGATCGTGCAGTTCGCCACCGAGACCATCCACGACGCACGGCCGCTCGGCGAAGTGTTCAACAATTCGGAGTTCCTGCGCGACTTTCGTCACGCCGCGGCGGCCTCGACGCGGGGCTGCATCGTGCTGGAGCGGCCCGATTTGATCAAGGCCTTGGTGAACAAGCACGGTGCCCGCGACACCACGGCCCGCCAAGCGGCCATGTCCGAGTTGGAAGCAATGCACCAGCGCGGCAGCCAATTCGACCCCCAGCACGAGATCCCCGAGCGCAGCTTCGTCTACCGCTTCGTGAAGAAGCACTTCTTCAACGACTTCGGCGCGTATGCAAACCCGGTGATGCCGGCAGGATTGGAGCCAACCAGTTGCAACGGCAACGGCACCAGTCTGCCCGTGGTGAATATCACGTCGTAGGACTCGCACTCCGAGCCTGGCCGACGACTTGTCAGTGCGTCATGCACACTCGCGCATGACCTACCGGAGCACTGCCGGCTTGTTGCTCCGAATGCTTGTAACTATTGGGATTCTTCGCAGCACTTCGGCTGCTAGAATCAATGATGTGGCGAGTTGAGCGCGGGAGCGAACCATGACAGCCAAATTGAACTTCGTTCGACAGCAGGGATTTCCAGAGGCATCGCCTGACACGTGCAGCTATCAGTATCCAGCCTTGATGTGGCAGCCGCGCCTCATGGGGATTCTGGTGCTGATCGGGCTCGGGCTGCAGGCCGTACAACAAGCGGGACCCTATTTTCTTGCCCTCTCGGCGATTCTGTGGTGGAACGTCTTATTCCCGAGTCTCAATCCGTTCGACGCTCTCTATAACCAGTTGGTAGCCCGGCGGCGCGGCTTGCCGCGATTGACCCCGGCGCCCGGTCCGCGCCGGTTTGCTCAGGGAATGGCGGCGACGTTCATGCTCGCGATCGGATTGCTGCTGTGGTTCGATCAGATCTACATCGCATGGGCAGTCGAAGCGATGCTGGTCGGCGCTCTGGGCGCATTGATTCTCGGTGGCTTCTGCATGGGCTCCTATTTCTATTGGCTTTTCACGCGCCACGCCGACTTCGCCAACCGCACGCTCCCCTGGTCACGTGCCGAATAGTCGCTGCCGCCGCAGGCAAGGCGCAACCGAAAAAAACGAGCTCCCGCGGATCGATCAGCACTTCGCAGCGAATCGGATCAGATTCCTGCCCCGCCTTCCATCACGAACGGGAAGGTCGAGTCCATCTCCAGCGCCGGTTCGGCAACCGTGCATCGCCCCACGACGCGCGCCGGTATCCCGGCAACCGTGGTGTGAGGGGGCACGTCTCTAAGAACGACGCTGCAGGCGGCTACCTTGGCTCCAGTCCCAATCTCGATATTGCCCAGGATCTTGGCGCCCGCGCCGATGAGCACGCCGCGCCGTACCTTCGGGTGCCGATCGCCCGATTCTTTGCCCGTTCCGCCCAAGGTGACCTCGTGCAACAGCGACACGTTGTCTTCCACGACCGCGGTCTCGCCGATGACAACGCTCGTGCCGTGATCGATAAGTACCCCAGAGCCGATCTGGGCCGCCGGATGGACGTCGACGCCAAACGCCTCCGAGATGCGATTCTGGAGATGCGCGGCCAGCCCATAGCGCTCACTGCCCCACAGCCAGTGTGCGACTCGATAGGCCTGCAACGCGTGAAAGCCCTTGTAGTACAAAAACGGCTGCGCATATCCCCGCGCCGCCGGGTCCCGCGTACGCGCCGCCAAGAGATCGGCACGAACCGAAGCACGGATCGCAGCGTCCGCGGAGAAGGCTTCGCTGATCAGGTCGCGAAGCAGGATCGCGGGCAGTTCGGGCGTGTGCAACCTGTTGGCCAGGATCACCGCGAGACCGTCCTCCAGCTTCTTGTGCCCCAGCACCGAGGCGAACAAGAAGCTGACCAGCACTGGTTCCCGCTCGGCCTCATGGCGAGCCTCGGACACGATCTGGTCCCAGAATCCATCCTCGAGATTGTTTGCCAAATAATCGGTCAACTCGTCCATCGTGGATTCCGCCTCTCGTTTTTGTTGGGTTGAGCGCGAGGACGGTCGGTCGATAACCGGCCGACACCGATCGCCATCTTAGCACTACAAGCAGCGCGCGACGCTGTAGTTCGCTATGCGGACGGCCAGGCTCCTTGGCGACCGCCAGGGAGCTGCGGCGGCGCACGGCATGGACGAACTGACTTTATAGCATCGCTTGCCGCTTCGTTTCGGTGTTATAGATCTCGAACCCACGCGCCTGATAGTTGGCCAGCGCCTGTGGGTGGTCGAGCGTGCAGGTATGCAGCCAGACGCGTGAGGGCCCCAGTTGCCAGGCGAACGTGACGGCTTCGGTGAGCAACGCGCCTCCGAAGCTCTGTCCTATGAACCGGGGCAACAGTCCGAAATACGCAATCTCGACGCCCGAGTCGGTGCGGTGGTGCAACTCGAAATAGCCGATCGGCTCGTTATCGAGATAGCCGACGTAAGTCGTCAACTCCGGCTGGTGCGCATGGGTGTGCCACCACGCGTCGGACCACGAAAGTCGATCGACCCAATGCCAGGCGGCGCCCACGTCGCGGTAGTAGTCGCGGTTGATGGCAGGGTCGCGCGGCGCGCGCTCCACGCGCCAGCCAGATCGTTCGCAAGCCCGCGGTCGCAACTGCCCGGGATCGAGCATCTGCAAGTAGGTGATGGTGACATCGACGGCAGTCATGAGTGTCACTTTTTCAGCCCGGCAGTGTCGTGATGCAACGCGCGCGCGAAGAAATCGATCACCACCTGCCGCAGGTAAGGCACGCCGACCAATGAGTGCGGGCAATGACCGACGTCGGCAAGGCGGAAGTAGCTCAGGTCAGTGTGGCCCGCACGGCCCAGCTTTGCCACGAAGTCGTCGGCGGTGCGAATATCGACTTGTTCGTCCTTGGCGCCATACAGCAACAACAGCGGCGGCAGGTTCGCAGCCACATGATTCGCCGGCGAAGCGCGTCGATATGCTTCAATGCGTCCGGCAGCGGGTGGTCCGCCCAGAAATTTTTCGATCACGACGAGCAGTTGATTGTGCGAATGTCCAAACTCTAGATCCAGTGGACCGCTGTCGCTGGCCGCCGCCTGCACTTGCGTGGGCAAGGCACCCTCGGTTTGGGCCATGGCCATCAGTAGTGCTAAATGCCCGCCGGCAGAGTTGCCATAAACGCCAACGCGCGTCGGGTCGATGTGAAATCGCTCGGCGTTGCTCCGCAGCCAGGCGATCGCACGCTGGCAATCCTCCAAAGCGACCGGGTAAGGCGCCTCGCCGGAAAGCCGATAGTTCATCGTCGCCGCCGCGAGGCCTTGCTCGGCGAAATCGAAAATGTTGCCGGGCGTGCGGACCGTCGCAGTCGAGAAGCTCGACTTGTCCCCTTCCAGCCAGCCACCCCCGTGAATCACGACAACCAGCGGGCACGGCGCACCTGCTGCGTCCGGGGGAGTGGCGAGATCGAGCGTTAGATTCCGGCTGGGCCCCTCGTGGTAGCGAAGTTCGCGCCACACGGCGACGTCGCCGAGGGTTTCGCTCGGCTCGGCAGATTGCGCGGAAGACGCAAGCGCCACCACCAGTGTGGCGAACAGCGCCAAGTTCTGGAGAACCGGCGTCATCGATCGGCCTCGCTGCTGTTTGGAGTGGTCGTACGCTTCGCGCTCGAACGGATTGCCCCAATAGGGATGCCGCCCGTGCAAGACTTGCCAGGCACGACCTACAGACCCAAATCGTCGAGCTGGTCCATCAGGTTGTCCAGCTCGTCTTTGGGTTCTTGCTGTTTGCCGGACTGGCGCTTGGGGATGCCGACGGTAAGGCCCACGGCGTCGCGGCCGGCGGCCACCAGCTCGCCGTCGCGCTCCTGCGCGGCTACTTCGATGGCGCTGGGCGCGCCGAACAGTTGCGACAGATCGATCTTCAGCCCGCCGGCGTTGGCGTCGGGACTGCCGGCAATGGCCGGCGTCTTGTGCTGCGGAAAGATAATCGCGTTCTCGGGGCAGACGCGGCTGCACGCCGGGCAGCCTTTGCGGCAATTGTCGGGCTGCTCGACCAGGATCGTCTCGGCCCCGTCAACGCCGTACACGCCGAACAGGCAGAAGTCGATGCACTCCATGCAATTCGTGCAACGGCTGTAGTCGATCACCGGATACCAGCGGCGGGCAGGCGTCTCCTCGACGCGCACAGGCTCGGCGGACAGATCGGTTGGGGCGGCGCCGGCATCCTGCGCGGGTCCTTGCGGTGACTCTACTTCGCTGGATAGTGCGCCATTGCCGTTCCCGTTAACGTTGTTCGCGCCGGGATTCAAGTAGCGATCCATCTGCTCGGGCTTGGGGGTCCCCTGGATCCAGCCCAGCAGGTTGACGGTCTGCACGTTGGCTTCGGCCACGATGCGGCGGATTTCTTCGAGATAGGGCTCGGGCTTGGCGTGCTGCATCAGGTGCAAGTGATAGATCTTGCGGTCGGGCAAGTCGCGCGGACCAACGCGCTGTTTGTCGTCGGCGTCCTCCTCGGCCGCGGAAGCGGATTCCTCGTCGTCATCGTCATCGTCGTCGGCGGCGCCTTTAAGCAGCGTCTCGCCGAAGTGGCCCTTGATGCCGTTGCGGTCGAGGCTCCAATGAGCGCCGCGCGGATAGAGCCAACTGAGAATGACCATGTCGCCCGAGATGCCCTCCATGCAGAGCATGCCAGTGGAGCCGGGGGCCATGTCGTACAAATGCGGAATCACAGTCACGTCGACTCCACGTTCCATCAGCAGCGCGCCGACGAGCGCCTCTTCCAACTCCCGCTTGGCGGGATTGGCGCTTTGCCCCTGCGAGACGACGACGGTGATGCGTTTGGCCATGATGTTGGTACTGGTCGAAATCGATTGCGCAGTGAAGCGATCGTTGCCCGCGGCCCGGCATGCTCACGCAAGCGTGAGCATGGAACCCGGCTGAACGGCGTGAATCATCGTGCTGCGCTACTCGTTGAACTGACCCTTGATCGTGCGCTCGGCGACTTTCCAGGCTGCTTCCAAGTGTAGCAGGTACCCTTCGGGGGACAACAATCCCTCGGCAGCGCCTGCCATGGAAAACAGCCAGCCGCGGCCGTAATTGTCGACGTTAATCGTCGAGGGGTCGGCCAGCAAGCTCTCGTTGAACGTCATCAGCCGACCCGCCATGGGGGCGTACAGGGCACTTTCGGCCTTGGAGCTTTCGATCGAGCCGATTTCCTGCTTTTCACGCAGATCCGTGTCGGGATCGATCGACCACTCCAGAAAATACACGTCCTGCAAAAGCCGCACGGCGTAGGACGAGAAGCCGAAGCGAATCGCCCCGTCGCCGGCCTGGGCCCACATGTGATTTCTGGCGTATTGTCGATCCGTGGGAAATCGGGCCTCGAACTTCCCCATCAAGAACACGAGCGACTCGCTCATGTGTAACGCACTCCGCGATGCTCGGGCTCGAAGAACGCCGGCAATAGCGCATCGGCCCGCAACAGACCCTCGCGGGTCAGTTGCACGCGACGGTCGTCATAGGCCAGATAACCGTCGTCGCGATGCTGTTGCCAGACGTCGCGCCAATGTTCGATGACGTCGACACCGAACTTCTGCCGGAAGTAGTCGAGATCCAACTCGCCCGTCTTGAGCTGCAAGATCAACTCGCGCACCAGCAGTTGATGCGGCGTGGGCGCCATGCCGCGATGCAGCGGCAGCTCGCCTTGCTCCAGCCGGCCAATGTAGTTGGCCCACTCGGGCTCGTTCTGATAGTGCACGCCCGAGGCATGTCCGAAGCTGGCCACGCCGGTTGCCAGCAGATCGGCGCCATGCCACAGATTGTCGCGGTAGCTGAAGTTGACCTTGTTCTTGTCTTTGACCAGCGTGTACGCGCTCGACACCGTGTAACCAACGGCAGACAGCTCATCGAAGGCATAGCTGACCCAGGCGCGCTTGGTGGGCCAATCGGCCACGGGCGACTCGACGTGCCGCCCCAACATGTCGCGCGAATAGACGGTGTTGAACGGCAACTCCATCTGATAGATCGTAACGCTGTCGGGCGCCAGTTCGATGGTGCGTTTGACCGAGTCTTTCCAATTGTCCCACGTCTCGGCGACCATGCCGGAGATCAGGTCGATGTTCACATTGGGAAAAGCGGCCGCTTGAATCCATTCCCAGGCTTTGTAGACCTCGCCCGACAGATGCGCGCGGCCGTTTTCTTCCAGCACCGCGTCGCCGAAGTTTTCCACGCCCAGGCTCAATCGCGTGACGCCCAGTTCGCGCAGCGTGTGGATCTTGGGCTCGGAAAGCGTGCCGGGCTCGCACTCGAAAGTGACCTCCTCGGCGTGATCCCAGTTGATGCTGGCCCGCAGGCGATCGACCAGCGAGGTCAACTGCTTGGCGGCCAGGAACGAGGGGGTTCCGCCGCCGAAGTAAACGAAGCGGAACGGCCGCCCGCCCATGATATCCAGACGGCTGACCAGCTCGATCTCACGCGAAAGGGCCGAGACGTAGGTTTCGACGTCGCCGGCATTCTTGTCGGTATAGACGCGAAAGTAGCAGAATTTGCACCGCTTGCGGCAGAACGGAATGTGCAGATAAAGCCCGAGTGGCGCGGGTTCCGACTGGCCGGGCGGCGGCACCGGCGGCGCGTCGAGCGCCGCGCGCACATGCGGCAGGTCCTCGGGTGTCCACTGCGAGAACGGCGGATAATTCGAAATGAAGTAGCTGCCGACTTCGGTCTTGGTGGTTTCGGTGGCCATACAATACTCGTTTCGGTCGACGCGTTGGATTGACCAACGGCGTTTACTCGGATGCGATCGCGCGGCGGAGACGGGGGCTGAACTATGGGGCGGATTCTCCGCGCTAGGGTTAGTTCTTCTTCTCTCCAAAGCAATACAGCGTGGTGTCGGTGTTGCCAATGACAAGTCGTCCTTCGGCCACGGCCGGCGAGGCGACGAAATGTCCGCCGGCTTCATACTCCCAAACCTTCTTGCCGCTGGCGCGCTCCAGTCCATACAGGCGTCCGTCTCCCGAGCCGACGTACACCCGATCGCCCACCACCACCGGCGACGAATCGACCTTGGCCCGCGTGGCGAATGACCATTGCTCCTTGCCCGAGGCGGGATCGACCGAGTAAATGTGTTTGTCGTGGCCGCCGAAGATCACGGCCTCGTCCGTCACGGCCGCCGACGAACGAATTGGCAAATTGCGCTCGGGCTTCAACTGCCAGACGATCTTGGCTTCGCGCCAGTTGATGCAAAAGAAGCTGGGGCCTTCGGTTCCGAAGAAAACACAGTCGCCGCCCACCGCCGGCGTGGAACCGGTGGGGCCGTCGATCTCGACCGAGGTGATCGATTCGCCCTTGTCCAGGTCGATGATGTGCAGCTTGGCGTCGCAGCCCGCCAGAAACGCGCGACCATCGACGATCGTCGGCGAGCAGCGCACCTGATCGCCGATCGTGTATTTCCAAACCAGCTTGCCGGTGGCCTGTTCCAGGCAATAGAGCGTGGCGTCCTGCGAGCCGACCAGCACCCAGTCCTTGTAGAAATTGGGGCCCGAGTCGATCTCCGCGCCGGTCTCGTAACCCCACAGCGGCTTGCCCGTGGCGGCATCCAGGCAATAAATCCGCCCGTCGGCATCGCCCACGAACACCCGGCCGTTGGCCACTCCGGGCGGAGCATTGAATCCAAGCTCGGTGTGATGCTGCCACACCAATGATCCATCTGCCAGCGACAGCACGTACAGCTCGCCATCCAAGCTGCCGGCAAACACCAGACAATCTACGATCGCCACGGTGGCCTCGAAGCCGTGCGTATCGGAATTGAACTTCCAAAGTACTTCCAAATTGTCTGGCAGCGGGCTGTGCGCAACGCCCGTGGCCAGAGCATTGCCGCGAAAGACCGGCCAGTCGGCGCCGCCGGACTGATCGTCGACCTGGGACTTTTGCGCGGGAACCGCTTTCGCGCTGCTGCCGGTCGCGGCCGTCGTCGTTTGCGTGGTCGTGGACTTTACGGCAGTCGAAGATGCCGGCGTGCCGGTGGCTGCCGTGTCGCATCCCGCGGCGAGCACACCGAGGAGCGCCGCCAAGCCGCATGCGGACAGGAATCGAGTTCGTTGCTGTAAAGTCCAGTGCATGGCAGTTGTGTGCCTGACGTGGTCAGAACGCGGTCTTGTACAATTCGAGCAGCTCAGTCTCCCCTACCCTACGCGGATTGAAGCTGCCGGTCCACTGCTTGGCGGCCTCGGCAGCCAATTCCGAGAGCTTGTCCTCTTGGACGCCGCACTCGGAGAGTCGCCGCGGAAGTTTGGCGCGCTGGGCCAATTCGGCCACGAAATCGGCCAACCCTTCGTAGCCGCTAGCGGGATCGGGAAAGCCGTTGGCCCCGCCGGTGCCTTCCAGCAGGTCGCGATACCAATGACCAAATTCCTGGCCGTTGAAGCGGATCACGTGCGGCAGCATCAGCCCGATGGCGCGGCCGTGGACGATCGAGTACCGTGTGGTGAGCGGGTTGGCCAGCGCGTGCGTGGCGCCGAGCATCGAGTTCTCGATCGCCAGACCGGCGAAGCACGCGCCCAGTTGCATGCCACTGCGGGCATCGAGATCTTGCGGGTCGGCCAGCACGCGGCCGAAATTCTCCCCCAATAGCAGCCATGCCTCGCGACTGAATGCTAGCGATGCGGCATTGCGCACCTTGGTGACATAGGTCTCCAGCGCATGGGCAATCGCGTCGATGCCCGTCAAGGCCGTCACGCTGGCGGGCTGCGACACGGTGAGCATGGGATCCAGTAGCGCAATCCGGAACGAGGCCTTCTTGTCGCCGCAAGCCATCTTGACGTGCGTCTTGGCGTCGGAGATAAGCGCGAACGACTGCGTTTCGCTGCCGGTGCCGGCGGTGGTGGGGACGGCAATCATCGGCAGCATTTCGCGGGTGGCCTTGCCGACGCCCCAATAGTCGTGCATCCGGCCGCCGTTGGAGTAGATGAAATTGATTCCCTTGGCGCAGTCCATGGAGCTGCCGCCACCCATGCCTACGATCAACTCGGGATCGTATCGTCGCGCAAGCGCCGTGCCGGCTTCGACGTTGTCGGTAGTAGGGTTTTCGCTCACACCGTCGAACAATTGCGCGTCGATGCCGGCGGCGCGCAGCGAATCGAGGCCGTGCTGGGCATGTCCGGCCGAAACGATGCCGGGATCGGAGACGACCAGAGCCCGTCGTGCCCCCAGTTCGCCGGCCAGGGCGCCCAGCAATTCAATCTTGCCCGGCCCAAACACGATGCGCGTACGCGGCTGATAGTCGAAGGGGATCATGCACTCGTTCGGGGCGGGTGGCTGGGGCGGGGTTTGAAGTCACGCCGGAGATGGTTGACCGAGAGCGCTCCGGGTAAAACGGCCGGCGCTCGCCCGCGATCTCACATCGGCTTATTCTACCGCGCCAGGGCAAGCCGTTCCTGGGGGATTTGGTAAGCCCGGGCCCGAAACAGGAAATCGACGATATTTCCCTCGTGGGGCTGCAGCCAATCGAGCTTGATCGTCGGAATCGGCCCCACGTTCAGGCGATCGATGTGCGTGGCGTCGGTCAGCTCGCGCTGAAAAGCGGCATCCTCGGTAATCGCGGTGCCGACCAGCGTGGGCCCGATCGATTCGATCATTTTATCCTGCGGACACTCCACGACACTGGCAAACGGGAACATGTACTCGGCCTTGGCCAGCGCGTTGGCGGGCGACTGACAGTGTACGATCACCGGCCGCAGATAGCCGCAGCGCTCGAATTCTTCCAGCCGTGGGCCGTACTTGCTGGTCATGTCCGTCACGCCGACTTCCTTCGTGCCGGCTTCGATCTGGCCCCAAATCGCTTTGGCAGCCCCGGGGATCGTAAAGGCCGCCAGGCCCGCCTTGGGGTCTTCCGGCGGTAATACTGGCACCTGCCCCAGCCGGTCGGCCAGTGCCTGGGCAATCTCCTTGGTATGTCGCGAGGCCCAAATACCCGAGCAGTTGATGCAACCGCGGCCGCTGTTGAGATAGATGCTGTCGGCCATCAGGTCGATGTACTTCTCCCAATGGTCGACCAGGTCGTCGCCCAGCATGATCTTGCTGAAGCCGGGGCCGTGCGCTTGCACCTTGGGATCGCCCTTGTAGCGTTCGACCGTGGCGGTGCCGCCAAAGATCATGCTGCGTTCGCAGTTGGCCAGCACGGCGGCGCCCACGTCGGGCCCGCCGGGATAAATCGAGATGGCCTCGGCCGGGATGCCGGCCTGGGTGAAGGCCGCCGTCATGCGATAGGGCGTCCACGGCTCTTGCGGACCGGGCTTCAGCACCAG
>JBBDYK010000364.1:0-7732 GCA_040901665.1 Pirellulales bacterium
CAAAGGCATGGGGGGAATGTTCTCCGCTGGGGCAAGCGGTGAGTGGGCGTGTCAGTCGCCGCGTCACGTGCCCAGAAAATAGCGCATCAGCTTCCAGCCTTCGTCGAAGGCCAGCTTGGATTTGGCCGCGTTGATTTCGTCGTAGGTATGAAACTCGTCGGGCACGACGAGGGTGCCCGCCATGGCGAACGGCACGGCCCCGTGGCTATGCGTCTTGGTGCGCAGCGGCGTAGGATGGTCCGGCGTGACCAGGATGCGGAAGTCGCCGCGGGCTTTCAAGGCCTCATGCAGCGGGGCCACGATGTCGCGATCGATGGCCTCGAGCGCCTTGATCTTTTCGTCGGTGCGGCCTTCGTGCGAAGCCTCGTCGGGTGCCTCCACGTGTACGCAGACTAGGTCGCAGCCGTCCAGAGCTGCGATTGCGGCGCGACCTTTGGCAGCGTAGTCAGTGTCGAGGTAACCGGTGGCGCCGGCGACGTCAATGCGCTGCCAGCCGAGCAAGACCGCCAGCCCGCGCAGCAGGTCCACGGCCGTGATCATGGCGCCTTGCTTTCCATAGACTTCGGCAAACGGTTTCACGGCGGGCGTGCGGCCCTGTCCCCACAGCCAGACATTCGTGGCCGGCGGCAAGCCTTGTTGCCGGCGCTTGAGATTGACCGGGTGCTCGGCAAAGATCGCCATGCTCTCGGTCATCAAGTGATTGAGCAAGTCGCTGCCCGGTCCGCGAGGATAGTCGTTTTGCACCGACTTATCGGTCAGGTCGTGCGGCGGCGTGGCGCGGGTATCGGCCGTGAACGGCGGCGCTCCGTTGCGGCCGCGATAGATGAGCAGATTGCGATAGCTGACGCCGGGCACGAACTCCAGATCGGCGCTGCCCAACTCGGCTTGCAGCGAGGCCAACAGCTCGGTGGCCTCTTCGGTCGAGATGTGGCCGGCCGTGAAGTCGCACATCGTTTGATCTTCGACGGTGACCAGGTTACAGCGAATGGCGCAGTCGTTCTCGCCCAGTCGAATGCCCTGGGCGGCAGCTTCCAGCGGCGCGCGGCCGGTGTAGCAGTCGTTGGGATCGTAGCCGAGCAGGCTGAGGTTGGCCACGTCGGAGCCGGCGGGCAGATGCGCGGGCACGTGATTGGCGCGGCCGACCACTCCGTCGGCAGCGATGGCGTCCATGGCCGGGGTCGCGGCCGCCGCTAGCGGTGTCTTGCCGCCCAACGACGCTTGGGGCTCGTCGGCACAGCCGTCGGGAATGACCAACGCGTATTTCATTTAAAGTGCCAACGATGTGGATACGGATCGACGCGGTGGCCGCCAATTTCAGGAATCGCGCACGCGCATTCGCACGCTCCGACCGCGCAGGAACGACAGCTTGTCGATTGCTTCGATAGCGCGGCACACGGCGCCTTCGGTCGTATTGTGCGTCATGATGACCAACGGGACAACAGCCCGGCTCTCGTCCTCGGCGTCGTGCTGTATGACCGAGGCGATGGAAATGTTCTGATTGCCTAGCGCGCCGGCGATTTCGGCCAGGACGCTGGGCTGATCCGCCACGCTGAATCGCAAATAGTATCGGCCAGCGACATTCGCATAGTCACTGGCGGGAACCCGCGTGCTGGTTTGCGACCACAATTCGAGCGTGCCAAAGGTGATCGCCGCGCGTCCGACCACCGTATCGATCAGATCGGCGACCACGGCCGAAGCGGTGGGCATTTGGCCGGCTCCCAGGCCCGAATAGAATACCCGGCCCACGGCATCCCCCACCACGCTGATGGCGTTGTAGGCGCCCCGCACCTCGGCCAGCGGGCTGCCCAGCTTGACCAGGGTAGGTGAAACGTGCAGCTCGATGCCTGCGGCGGTCAGATCAGCCACGGCCAAGAGCTTGATGCGATAACCCAGTTCCTTGGCATACCGCATGTCGGCCAGATCCAAAGTGTCGATGCCTTGCCGAGGGATGTTGTGCCAATCGACGCGGGCGCCGAATGCCAGGTGGGCCAGGATTGCCAGCTTTTGTGCCGCGTCGCTGCCGTCGACGTCCATGGCGGGATCGGCTTCGGCATAGCCCAGCCGCTGAGCTTCCTTCACCGCCTCGGCATAATCGGCGCCGTGGGCTTCCATCTGCGTGAGGATGAAATTACTGGTGCCGTTGAGGATGGCTCGCAGGGACAGGATCTGATTGGCCGACATGCACTGGCTGATGTTGGCAATGATCGGAATGCCGCCGGCGACCGCGGCCTCGAAGGCGATCGAGCGACCCAGTTCTCGCGCGCGATCGAACAACTCGGGCCCATGCGCCGCCAGCAGGGCCTTGTTGGCCGTGACAATGTCTTTGCCGCCGGCCAGCAGGTCGAGCGCGATCGTACGGGCCGGCTCCAGGCCGCCGATGAGCAGCGCCACCGCGGTGACTTGCTTGTCGGAGGTGATCCGACGAAGTTCGTTGGAGAGTACCCCCGGCGGCAACTCGATGGCGCGGGGCTTGCGCGGATCGCTGACTACCACGTGAGCCAATTCGAGTGGCCGGCCGGCATGTCGGGCGATTCGGTCGCCAAAATCGAGCAACAGCCGCGCAACGCCGGTGCCGACGGTGCCCAGGCCCACGATGGCGACGTTAGTGGGAGGTTTAAGCATATACAACCGGGGAAAAAACGGCGAATCGCTCATCCTAGGATAGCCCCCAGAGGGGCGTCAAGGTTCGCAGTTCACGCCTTTAGCAGCCCTGCGGCAAGGGCTGTGCAGCGTGTACCGCGAGGCGTAAGTGTTTTTTAGTACATGGTTTGCGGTCGAATCGTGAGGAACCTCGATTTTGCTAAGAATGCGATACCGACCAATCCGTTGCAACGACAATTGGCAAACGTGACGACTCGGCTTGAAAAAGCGGTCGGGCGGGGAGTTTTTTTCTTGACTAGCCGTGTAGGTACATCTAGAATCGGCTTCGAGTTGCTAGAGTAGCGCGAACACGGAAAAGATTCGTCGGTCGGGCAACTGGCAGCACGGCGTTATTGCGGCACGTTTAATCGAAGACAGGGTGGAACGCTAAGCAAAGCATTTTCAGGACGAAACGTCATGTCATTCCGACTATTGTGGACTGTCATCATCCTTCTCGCGGCACTCTTGCTGCCTTTCACTCTATCGTCCGCGACGGCTCACGCGGAGATTGTTCTCCCGGATTTCTCCGTCCAGGTGGGACCTCTCGGCAGTCCCATGACTGTCTCGCCGCAGACGCTCGAACTCAACAGTGCCTCCGTCGTGGAAAACTCGGACGGCTCGTTCACGTTCCACAATGGCTCGATGTCAACGGCCAACTGGGTGTGGAATTGGTCGACCTTGACGGTTAAGCAGGACCCGTTCATCAGCAGCGCGTTCGGCTTCCAGAATATCTCCGGCTCGACAATGTCGTTCGTGATCGGCGTGACGATGCCGGTGGCGCCGCTGGGTCCCTCGACGGTCATGGGTGGTTCGATGGGTGGATCGGTGACCGACGCAAACTTCAACGGTTTGGGTGGCGTCTCCACAGTGGGCGCCGCGGCCATCTATACCGGCACGATCGACGGCGTTGGCGTGGTGCCGATTGCCGAATTGCACCCCGCTCCGTTTAGCACTGCTCCTTTTGCATTCCCTGGCGACACGGTTTCCATTCCGCCCGTGAGCTTTGGATTGCCGGGTCCGAGTGCCCCCGGTCCACCGGCGTTTGCGTCCATCGGGCTGACGAACGTTTTCAGCCTGTCGTCGATGGACAGCGTGTCGATGACGAACTTCTTCATCGTGGAGGCCGTGCCCGAGCCGTCGACGATGGTGCTGGCCGCGTTCGGAATCGTGGCCCTAGCATGGTATTCGGTGCGGCGGCGTTTCGCATAAAGCGCCCGCCCGCTGCGAATCGGCGGCGCGCCGGCCATTTGCACGCCAGTTGCTTGCATACCTGCGACGCCCGATTCGCGCGTCTCCCTTGCTGCGGCGTGCCGTGGCGCGATACAGTGCCGCGATACTCTTCGTTGTGCATCCCCGCAGATCGCCAAGGCACGTCTCCCGCATGAACGCAGACTCGCTCGATTTCTTGCGACGCATTCTGGAAACTCCCAGTCCTTCCGGTTATGAGCAGCCGGTCCAGCAGATCGTGCGGGAGTACGTGGCCGACTTTGCCGATGCGGTAACGACCGACGCGCATGGCAACGTGATCGTGGCCCGCAACCCGGACGCTCCCTTGCGAATGATGCTGGCCGGACACTGCGATCAGATCGGCTTCGTAGTGCAGTTCATCGACAGCGAGGGCTTTCTCTACGTGCAGCCGGTGGGCGGCTGGGATCCCATGGTGCTTATCGGCCAGCGGCTCACGGTGTGGGCCAAGAGTGGGCCAGTGTTTGGAGTGATGGCTCGCAAACCGATCCATTTGCTCAGCGAGGAAGAACGCAAGCAAGTGCCCAAGCTCAAGGATCTGTGGCTCGACATCGGCGCCCGCGACAAGGCCGAAGCCGCTGCACTGGTGCGCGTGGGCGATCCGGTCACGGTCGAATTGGGCTTCACTCCGATGCGCAATCAACTTGCCAGCTCACCGGCCATGGACGACAAGGCCGGATTGTGGGTGGCCATCGAAGCGCTGCGCCGCACCAGCTCGAAAAAGCTCAACTGCGCGCTGTTTGCCGTCTCGACCGTGCAGGAGGAAATCGGCTTGCGCGGCGCGACGACCAGCACGTTTACCGTCGATCCGCACGTCGGCATCGCCATCGACGTGACGCACGCGACCGATTGCCCGACGATCGAAAAGAAGCAGGAAGGGGACATCGCGCTGGGCAAGGGACCTGTGATCTATCGAGGCCCCAACATGAATCCGGTGGTGGTGGAGAAACTATTGGAAACGGCGGCTGCCGGCAACGTCCCCTATCAGATCGCCGCCAGCGGCCGCGCCACGGGCACTGACGCTAACACCATGCAAACCAGTCGCGGCGGCGTGGCCACGGGGCTGGTCAGCATTCCGAATCGTTACATGCACAGCCCGGTGGAAATGATCTCGTTGGACGACATCGATCGGGCGGCCGATTTGCTGGCCGGTTTCGCCTTGCGCCTAGCCGGCGACGAGAAGTTCATACCCTAGCCGGGCCGTTGGATCGCCAAACTCCGGAGTATCTCGAGGTGCCCGAGTCGCTGGTCATCGAGACGCCCCGCCTGCGATTGCGTCCTTTTCGCGAGGACGATCTGGACGACCTCACACGGTTCAATGCCGATCCGCAAGTGGCCCGCTACCTGAGTTCTGGCAAGCCGATGACGCGGGCAGAGAGCTGGCGGCAGATTGCCATGTTCATCGGCCATATGCAATTGCGAGGCTACTCGATACTGGCAATCGAGGAAAGCTCGACGGGCGCATTTCTCGGTCGCAGTGGGCCGTGGTTTCCCGAGGGCTGGCCGATGCTGGAAGTGGGCTGGGGCGTCGTGCCCAAGCGCCAGGGCGAAGGCATCGCCACCGAAGCCGGCCAAGCGTCGCTCGAGTGGTGCTTCGCCAACCTGGGCGTCGAGCGCGTTTGCAGCCTGATCCGCAGCCACAACGGCCCCTCGATTCGCGTGGCAGAAAAGCTCGGCGCCAAGCTCGAGTATCAGCTCGAAGAGTTCATGGGCGAGCCGGCCGACGTGTGGATTCATACTCGGCCGTTGTAACGCGCTCGGCATTTCGTGACGCTTGGCGCGCGATAGACAGGCAACGGATGGCTTACTTATTCAATCGCCGTTTCAAGTCCGCAATGTAGTCGTTGAGCTCGGGGAATTCGAAAATGGCCGTGGCGGTCTGGCATTTTTCCAGAGCCTCTTGGGGCTTACCCTGCCCATCGAGGGCTTTACCCCACATCCAATGCGCGCGCCAGTTCTGGGCGTCGAGATGCAACGCGCGTTGGCACTTTTCTATCGCTTCTTCATGTTTTCCTTGGCCGTTGAGCGCCACGGCCCAGTTCGACCAATTCAGCGACCTGCCCGGTCCCATCCGAACGGCGATTTCGTGAATCTCGCACGATTCGTCAAATCGGGATAGGTTGTCAAGCGTATTTGCCAGTCCATCGTAGCTCCAGGACGCGGGTTCCATTTTCACTACCAAATACCGCTCGGCCAGCGCCTCGTCATAGCGCTTGAGATTGTCCAGCAGGTTGGCATAGGTCTGATGCACAAGCGCGGGGCCAGGTTGCCAGCGCGCCAGGACCAGCTTGTAGGCCTCGGCTCCTTCCTCGTCGCGGTTCCAGTTGCGGCATTGGACGGCCAACATCCAACGGATCATCAGGTTGTCTGGATGTGCGTCGGCCAGTTTACGAAGATCACGGAATACCCGGTCGACGACCGCCGCGGGCTCGTTTCGCAGTTGCTGCGAATCCATGGCCATCATGTAGTACGCGCACTTGGCCGCTGGGGTCTTGTGATCCAACATCCAGACGACATTGAAAAATGGGGAAGCCGACTCGATGGCAAATCGACTTCGCGTGCAGCAGGCAAAAAGGAACAACGCGCTTTGGGCGGGACGAACGGCATTCAGATTTTGCAGTTTGTACGCTTGGGCTTCGTCGTACTGCCGGCGGGCAATGAGTTGGGCTACTCGGACCGCCTCAGGATAGCGGGCCAATTCGCTGACAATCAGGTCCTCCGCCTCGCTTTGCTCGCCGGCCGACAGGAGCTGCAGAACCTGCGTTTCCAGGGCCGAGTCCGCCGCTACTACGCGCTGGTTGACGCCAGCTTTCGCGTCAATCGGCAGCGATTCTTTACGGCCCTTGTCGGCATGAGACCGAGCCGGCAGAAGCACCACGGCCGCGACGACGATCGCGGCTGACACGCGGTAGCGACCAATCGAGCCGCAGAATCCGAGCGCTTTGTTAACGATGGTCTTGATGGTGAGCAACATGCTGTCGTCGCCTCCGGTGGTGCGCTTGGGTTGTTGAGTTCAGCAGACTGTTGTCTCCCCGGCGGTCGCACCGCTCGGATTCGCCCTCATGAAAACTTTAGTTCCCAAATCTGCGGAACAACCTGGTGCGTACTTTTTCGTCGGTACGGCCGTCAAATTTGGACTAAAGATACCTTCTCTGTTAGGATGGCAGCGGCCGTTCGCGTAGCTTGGATTGCCTGACAACTTCCATTCATCGGTCGAGTCCGATCGCATCTACGCAGGAGGTTTCTCATGAATCGCCAGATAGGCGGCATGGCGTGGGGAGTGGTGGCGATCGCAGTTTCGTTTGTCGCGCACGGCTCGGCAGAACCACCGAACATCGACCTGTACCCAACGGCGACTGCACGCGGACAGCAGGTGCTTGAGCTGGCAGTGCTCGTGGTCGACACCAGTGGCAAGCCGGTGGCACAAGCGAAAGTCACTCCGTGGGCGCTGCGAAGCTCGCAGGGGCACGGCTGGTGGCGTAAAGGCGACGAGCGGGCAGCGGTCGGCCCCGAGGATTTCTTTACGGACGCCGCGGGAAACGCTACGGTCCTCTATCCGTACTATCGCGACCTCGACGAACAAATTCGCACGACGTCCGTTTCGCTGCAGGTCGATCATCCGGATTTCGCGTACGTCGACGGCCTGCACATCGACGTGCCACTTGAAGCGGACGGTCCTCACGTTGTTGAGTTAGTCGCCGGAGCTCAGCTCGAAATACGGCCATTGCTCGATGGCGACTCGGCGGACCTTGACGACGTTTTCGTGCTCTGGTCTGACGGTCGTTCATGGAAGCCGGGGGCGGCGCCGATGAGACTGGCGGACGGCGCTTTGCGGATCCCGGCGATG
>JBBDYK010000364.1:7742-11015 GCA_040901665.1 Pirellulales bacterium
CGCATTAAGGGGATCCTGAGCGACAACGTACCGCGGCCTGTCCGTGCGGGTCGAGTCGCGACTGGGACGCTTGATCCGGCGGATGCGGCCCGAGACCGAGTAAGTTGGCTCACGTGGGCTCCAGTCCAATCCGACGGCACGTTTACGATCGATGGCTGGCCCGTCGAGTAGGCAATGCAACTCATTGCTTTGTGCGACGGGTATATCGCAACCTCCGGGAGCGCGCCCGAAGCCGTCAAAAATCCACGTGATCCCGACAAAGACCCATTCAAACGCCCGCAAGTGTTCAGTCCCAGTGACGACAAACGAATCGAGGTGGCGATGTCGCCGCTGGCGCGCTGCGTGGTAACGGCCGTCGATGAGGATGACAAGCCGGTCGCGGGCGTCTCGGTGGCCTCCTGGCCCAACGTTGGTTGGTGGAACTCGGGGTCGCAAATCTATTGTCACCCGCTGGCGCGCGGCGAGCGGCTGCTGCGGATTCGAGACTATAAAGATGCCATCGAGGAGGCGTTCCCACAGCCGTTCCAAGCTGAAACCGACGCCGAGGGGAAGGCGATGCTTGAACTGCCCGCCGGCGGCGAGCAACTAGCCGTATTCAGCGAGGTTTACGAATTGCCTGTCTTTCTGGGGCGTCGCGACGTTAAAATCAAGCTCATTCGCGGAGAGACGCACGAGGTAGTGCTTCGTCTCCAGCCGCGCGGCACCGAGAAACTCGGCGAGTGGGACAAGTTGGCCGGAGTGGTCTTCGGCTGCTCGACGCGTGAGGGCCGTCGGATATGCGCGCTACCGGGCGTCCGGAAGCAAATGGACGCGTTTGCTGAGCGCTTTCGCGAAGCGAAGAACCAGCGCGACCCGCAATTACTCTCCGAAGCCTATTCAGCGGTAGCCGAGGCTTTCACCGGCGTCGGCGATAATGTTGAGGCGGCCAAATGGCGACAAAAAGCGGATGAGCAAGCCGCGATTGCCAAGGGACCCGTGGAATCCCCCGTCAAATAGGCAACAACAGCATGCCGGCCAAACCGGAGTGCCACTTCCATCGAACACTTCACGATTGAAACTCCTCGTCTACGGCTGCGTTTATTTTGTGAGCGGGACTTAGACGCTTTGGCGGCGCTCTATGCCGATGGGGACGTGATGCGCCATCTGGGCGATGGCAAGACCTTGGATCGCGCCGCAACCTGGCGGCAGATCGCGCAGTTTCTTGGGCATCATCAACTGCGCGGCTATACCAACCTGGCGATCGAGGATCGCGCGACGGGCGAGTTCTTGGGCGAGTGCGGGCCGTGGTTTCCCGAGGGCTGGCCGATGCTGGAAGTCGGCTGGGTCGTCGTGCCCTCGCGACAGAGACAAGGCATCGCCACCGAAGCAGCGCGGGCCGTGCTTGCGTGGTGCTTTGCGCACCTGGGAGTTGAGTCGATCTGCAGCTTGATCCTACCGGAGAACCTGCCGTCGGCGCGCGTGGCCGAGAAGCTGGGAGCGCAGCGCGACCGCCGCCTCGACGACTTTTTCGGCGGACCCACCGACATGTGGCTCCACCGCCAGCCGTCCTGACGAACGAGTCGGCAGGCTTCGGACGCGGCGCCTTTGCGCGGTTCAATCGCGCGGTCAGTCCAATCTCGGACGTCGACCGGAGATCAGCGCGATCACGAACAGCACCAGGAAGACGACGAAGAGGATCCAGGCGATCTGCATCGCCAGGCCTTCGAGTCCCGCGAAGCCGAGAACACCCGCAATCAGCGCGATAATCAGAAACGTGACGGCCCAGCGCAACATGATTCTTGCTCCCCTGCGTGTGACGTAACCGTGGACGGCGAACCACCGTAAGTCTACGCCTTTTGGAGTGACAGGAGCTGCCAAAATGGCATTTTGACGCGGGATTGCGCGGTCCGTCGGTACCAGAACACATCGGGTATGTGGTGTTTAAGATTCAATGTGGCAACATATTACGTCGTGCTGTCAGGACTTGGCACAGTCCTTGCGTTAGCAGGGGGCGGCTCCGGCCGGCGGCTGCCAATTGTGGCGGTCGATTCGTTTCGGAGCCCCACTTACCGAACAACTGATTTCGCGCGGCCTCGATGCCGGCGGCTCCCACGGGTGTCGCCAGCCGGGCTGTCGAGTCCCCAAAGCGCACTAGGAGGATCTCCGCGTGGCAAAGCAGATGGTCTTTGATGAAGAAGCACGCAAGGCGCTGGCCGCCGGCGTGAGCAAACTGGCCCGAGCCGTTCGCAGCACCTTGGGACCGCGCGGCCGCAACGCCGTGCTGGACAAGGGCTGGGGCTCTCCCAAGGTTACTAAAGACGGCGTGACCGTGGCCGAGAGCGTCGAGCTCGACGACCCGTACGAAAACCTGGGCGCCCAGTTGGTGAAGGAAGCCGCCAGCAAGACCAACGACGTGGCCGGCGACGGCACGACCACCGCCACGGTGCTGGCCGAAGCGATCTTCAAGGAAGGGCTCAAGATGATTGCCGCCGGCGCCGACCCGATGGCGCTGGCACGCGGCATCGGCAAAGCGACCGACGCGGTCAGCGCCGCGATCGCCAAGAGCGCCACGCCGATCGACGAGAAGAGCAAGAAGGAAATCATGCAGGTGGCCACCATCGCCGGCAACAACGATCCGACGATCGGCAGCGTGCTGGCCGAGGCCTTCTTGAAAGTGGGCAAGGACGGCGTCATCACGGTCGAAGAAGGCCGCCAGTCCGAGACCTACGTCGAGGTGGTCGAGGGCATGCAGTTCGATCGCGGTTATCTTTCGCCGCACTTCGTCACCGATCAGGAAAACCAGAAGGTCGAGCTGGAAAATGTCCTGGTGCTGATCTATGAAGAGAAAATCTCCAGCGCCAAGACGCTGGTGCCCATTCTCGAAGCCGTGAGCAAGGCCAACAAGCCGCTGTTGATCATCGCCGAGGACGTCGAGGGCGAGGCGCTGGCCACCTTGGTCGTCAATAAGATGCGCGGCATCTTGAACGTCTGCGCTGTCAAGGCGCCGGGCTACGGCGATCGTCGCAAAGCCATGCTCGGCGACCTCGCCATCCTGACCGCGGGCACGGCCATCTTCAAAGACCTGGGCATCTCGCTCGACAGCGTGAAGCTCTCCGACCTGGGCCGGGCGCGCAAGATCACGATTGACGCCGAGAACACGACCATCGTGGGTGGCGCCGGGAAGAAAGAGGCGATCGAAGGCCGGGCCGAGCAAATCCGCAAGGAAATCGAAGTGACCGACAGCGAGTACGATCGCGAGAAGCTGCAAGAGCGGCTCGCCAAGCTGTCCGGCGG
>JBBDYK010000365.1:0-2184 GCA_040901665.1 Pirellulales bacterium
CGAAGTAGCGAACGGCCCGGCTGTCCGCGTCGCTGCCGACGTCACTCTTGTCGACCAACAAGCGATCGCCGAATAACTCCGCGGTGACGATCTGCCCCTTGGGATCCGTCACCAGGAATTCGGCCGGATGGACGAAGACAATGTAGACGCCATTCTCGCGCGAGCGGGCTTGCACGATCGGGTCGTTCTTCGCCGGACCGAACATGCCGCCCGAGGGGCAGATTAGAAAGTCGGCGCCAGCGCTGCAAAACTGCTGCACGATGTCAGGCTCCGTCCGATCGGCACAGATCATCACTCCCAGCTTGCCATAGGGCGTGCTCCACAAGCGCGAGACGTTGCCCGGCGTGTTGCGCACCAGCTCGTGTTGCAGCTTCTGCTTGCGGTACTTGCCCACCAGCTTGCCGTCGGGGCCCAGCACGACTGCCGTGTTGTAGCGCGCGTCGCCGTCAGCTTCGAGCAGTCCGGCGATCAGATGGATGTCGAGTTCATCGGCCAATCGCGCCAGCCGCTCGAAGTACGGCCCGCCAGGAACCTGCTCGCCCAGGGCCCGATACACGTCGAGCGGGATGGACTTGTCCGCAATGGCGTAACCGTCGAGAAAACACTCCGTGGTGCACACGATTCTGGCGCCGCCGGCCGCCGCCTCGCGGATCAACGGCTCGGCTCGCCGGAAGTTGGCCTCCTTGTCCGTGCGGATCCACTTCAACACCACGCCAGCCACGCGCACGGTGTTGACTTGCGAGACCGATGCCCTGATCGGCTCGTCGCCCTGTGCGGGCGAGCACAGCGCCAGCACGACCAGCCCAAGCATTGCCGTGTGCAAGCACTTGAATGTGCGGCATTGATGCGGCATGTCGTCATACCCTTGCCGTGCGAGGTAACAGAATCGCCTGGCAGAATCGTAGCCCGACGAAGCCGCCGGCGGAAGCACGCAACCGAGGAATAAGGCACCTCGACACTACCCGGCCCTGGGCCGCTTTGCCTGCGATCGGATCGCGGGCTACAATCGGAATGATCTGTTGTCGCGGTCCGGCCCCCCAACGCGTCGCGACAACTTCCCACCCGCACTCACGTTTTCTCAACAGGGGTCCACTCATGCGTACTCGTTTCGTGATCGCGCGCAGCCGGGGGCTGGTTGCCGCATTGGCCGTGGTTTTGATTGGCGCTACCGCGGCCGCGGCCGATGCCGCTCCGCGTTGGAAATTCAAACCGGGCGAATCGCTCAACTACGTGCTCGAACGCAACGCCGATGGCCAAATGAAGCTGGCCGGCAATCCCATCGGCATCAAGATGGGCATGACCTTCGACACCACCTGGAAGTGTACCGCCGTCGCCGACGATGGCGCCGCCAGCCTGGAACAAACGGTCGATCGCATTCAAATCTCGATGGACTCACCGTTGTCGGGCGAAATCAAATTCGACTCCGCCGCGGGCGCCGCGCCCGGCGGACCCCTGGGCGCCATGCTGGGCCCGATGATCAACGGTCTGCTTGGCCAGCCCATCAAGCTAAAAGTCTCGCCGTTGGGCGCCGTCAGCGATATCGAACTGCCCGCCAAGCTGCAGGAAGAGTTCGCCAAACAGAACGAAGTCGGCCAGAATCGCCGGGCCGGAATGGGCATCGGCGGCAACGCGTTCAGCGAGGACGCCATTAAGAAGCTGGTCGAGCAGGCCATGCTGCCGCTGCCCGAGACGGCCGAAGCGGGCACCACCTGGACGCAAGCATTCGAGAACGAACTGCCGATGCTGGGAACCGAGCTTGCCGAAACCACTTTTTCGCTGGGCCCAGAGGAAACCGTCGACGGCAAGAAGCTGCTAAAGATCGAAGCCAAGACGGAGCTGTTGTTCGAGCCGGCTGAAGATGCCCGCATGGAAATGGAAATCATCGAGCAGGCAAGCTCGGCCACGGCTTATTTCGATACCGAGGCCGGTCATCTGGTGAAGTCCGAAGGCACGCAAAAAGCCGTCAAGGAACTTAGCGGGCAGCAGGAGATCTCGCAGGACATTACCGAGACCTTCAAGATGTACCTGGGCAAGAGTCCCGCCCCGGTCGAAGCCAAGACCGAGGAAAAGCCAGCCGCAAAGTAGCAATCGGTACAGCGACCGACTACACTGGCATCGCAGCGATGGAATAGCCCAGCGCGCGATTGCCCCGCGACACTCGCTAAAAACGTGAGTGCCGCGAGC
>JBBDYK010000365.1:2194-10933 GCA_040901665.1 Pirellulales bacterium
CCCCCCCCCCCCCCCCCCCCCCCACTCCACTTGCCCCCACCCCCCAGGTGGGTTTCCTCATGGCTCATTAAATCACTTCTGGGCCACCGACTCGCCATCGCCGGCCATCAGCCGGGCAATCTGCTCGAGCAGCCTGGCGGCCTCGGGCGGAAAGGCCCCCGCCTCGGCGCTCCAGAAGTTGATCGTTGCTTTGTTGCCTTGGAACGTGACGGGCACGTGCATGCTGGACCGAATGTCCTTGCTGGCCATGCCCGCCATGATCGAACCATTGGTGCCGGACAGCGTCTCGTTCACCACCACCTTGTCGCCCAGGGCATAGTCGGCCAGCGACTGTCCCTTGATGCGCATCACGGTCGAGGTGCTGCGGAACGACGTGTTCAAGCCAAGCTGCTCCATCAAGAACTTGAGCCGCAGCCGGTCCTTCTCCACCGTCGTCACGCAGATGCGATCCAATTGCGGCACCAGCTCGAACAACTGGTACGTGAAGCGCTCGAATGCCTTCGGATCGTCCAGCGCCTTGCGGGCCATCTCTTTCATCTGGTCGTCGATCGTGATCGTGTCGACCGCGGCCAGGAACTCCTTGACGCGCATGGCATTGGCGGTGGCCGGCTGCGTCAGGTCTTGATCCGCCAGCGACATCTCGAACCAGCCGAACATCATTTCTTCCCAAGTCTGCTCGCCCCAGGTCACTTCTTTGCCAGGATCGGGGTTGGCATAGTTGTCCGCCGAGTTGTCGAAGTGCGCCACGCAATACATCTTCGTGCCGCGCGGAATTTGCTTCGGCTCTGCCAGTTCGTACGTCGTCTGCCAACCGAAGTCATAGCGGGGCACCCACAGCAACGTTTCCCGCTTGCCGTCCGGATAGATCAGGTCGTAGCGAAAATCCTTGCCGCGAACGTGCATGTGAGGCGACACCGTCAACAGCACGGAGTTCTTGCGGAACACGAATTCCGACTCTACCTCGTAGTTCGCATCGCCGGGCGGAATCTTGAACGTGAAGTTGCCCGCATTCTGCACGGCGACTTCCTTCTTCACGGTCTTCGAATCGGCCCACTTGAAGCCCACATAACTCAAGTCGGACTGCGCCGTTCCGTTGGGCGTATAGTGCATCTCGAACAACAGCTTCGAGCCGGCTTGAATGTAGCGGCCCAAGCCTTCTTCCAGCACTTGCGGGCGGAGGCCGGGGGCAAACGCGCCCAGCCAGTTGCTGCGCAAGCGGCCCGCCTGACCGCTGGGCGTTACGCCCGGTGGCACCAGGTAAACGATGATGTGGTGGACCACGGCCGGATTGCCAGGCACGCACTCCATGGCCTGCACCCACTTGTCTTCCGTGAAGCCCGGGTCGACCACGAATCGCTGGTACTCCACCGTGCCGGTGGCCGGCACTTCATAGGGCGTTTCCGCCATCTTGATCACGGCGTCGGGCTTGGGAATCTGCCAGCCGGTGGCAAACACCGGCGCCGGCGGCAGGTCGTTCGCGTTCCCCTCGGGCGCGCCGTTCTCGACCCACTGGTTGATCTGAGCAAGTTCTTCGTCGCTCAAACGCGCGTCATTCGAGAAGTGCCCCACCGCGGGATCCGCGTGCCAAGGCGGCATGCGACGGTCGTTGGTCACCTCGCGAATCATGTCCGCCCAGCCCACCGCCTCTTCATGGGAAGTGAGCGCGAACGGTCCGATCTGCCCTTCGCGATGGCAGAACACGCAATTGTCGTTGAAAATCTTGGCGATGTGCTTGGTGTACGTGATCTCGCTATCGGCCACCGGCTCCTTCATGCGGCCGATGACGCACCCTTGGCTGGCGACCATGGGATTCGTGACCGGTTTGCCGCTAGCAACTTCGCTAATGGCCGCGGCCAAATCGCGCACGTCGGGCTTCTCGCGCTGATAGCCGACAAAGCCCTCGCCAAAGCCGTATTGATCGTCGATGCGGCCCCAATAGCGAACCACGCGATCGGCGTCCAGCAAGAATACTTCCGGCGTGCGAACGGCGCCAAACTGATCGGCGATCACGTTGCCTGCGTCTTTCAGCAGGGGGAACTCGACGTTGTGTACCCGGGCATAATGTGCCAACTCGGCAATCGAATCCTGGCGATTCGCATCGATGCCGATGAAGGCCACGCCCTGCGCTTTGAATTCCGCGGCCAACTCGGCCAGGCGCGGGCCATAGAGCTTGGCCAGCGGACACTGCGTGCCCAGGAACGCCACGACCACTTGCTTGTTGCCGGCGAAATCCTGGAGCGAAACTTCCTTGCCGCGATAATCCTGCGCGGTGAAGTTCTCGATCTTCTTACCGACTGGCGAAGGCGTATCGCCGGCCCGCGCAAGCGAACCGGCCGCCATCGCGGCCACAAGTGTCAACACGGTCAGCACGGTTTTCTTGCCCATTTGTCCTTGTACCTCCAGTGCAAAGCGGCGCGACGATTGCGTCCTGATTTTTGTCCAATGAACGCTGGTTAGTCGTGAATCGTCAACTCGTTCTCGAATGTGTCGGTCTACAATTCCGTATCGGAAGCATCGCTCTCGTCGCCCAGCCAGGCGGCAGGAACTTCGATGCCCAGGTAGCAGAGGAACATCCGCGTCAGCTCTTCGCCCAACTGCTCGCTGGTGAGCGTCAGCTTCGAGCGCTGCATGTCGCCGTGAAACGTGGTCAAGTCCAGAACGTCGAACGCTGCCCGCAGACCGAAGTCGATGGCCAGCACCGGATCGTGATGCTTGATTTCGTGGCGGCGCGGCAAGAGCAGCGCGATCAGGCGCTCGGAGATTTCGCGCCCCACGCGAATGCCGCGCTCGGCAAACTGCGCGTCGTTGCAACCCCGCAGCATGAACGCTCGCAGCAAGCCGCGCTTCTGCTGGTAGACGTGTACCACGAACGGCAAAGCCGTGGAGAGAATCTCCGCGATCGAGGCGCCTTCCCAGCGGGCCGGATCGAGCACGGCTTCGGTCGTCGCCAGGGCCTGTTCGCAAAACCGCTCGTGCAGCACGACCAGCAGCGAATCCTTGTCGTTGAAGCGGGCATACAACGCGCCCACGGACGACTTGGCGCGGCGGACGATCTCCGAAACGGTGGCGTTGTCGAAGCCCTTCTCGGCCAAGACCTCCTCGGCCGCCTCGAGAATGCGCTCGAGCGTTTCCTGGCTGCGTGCCTGGTGAATGGGTCGCACCCATTCGATGTGAGTATGAGCAGCCGTCACGCGAAGCCTCCGCACGCTGTAATGAGAACCGGAATTCCCGTTCTGCGTAATCGTCGAGAAAAAGAGGGGAACTGAACTAGAATTCTCATTCTCTTTATAGTGACGACGTCCCGGCCTGTCAAGGTTTTTTTAACAGGCGGGAGGCTGGAGACGGGAGGACGAAGACGGACCGCACTGGCACGCTCAGGGCCGCCGGACATGCCGCCTTTGGCCTCCGAAATGCGATCCGCCGGGACCAACGCCAGGGCTTGTTGGAGTTACCGGCTGCGCCGCTGCCGGTCGTAGCGGATGCGGCAGCCGATCGCCGGCGCCTCGGCCGTCTCGGGGGCCTTGCCGGCCAGCACCGCCTCGACCGCCGGCTCCAGGTAGTTGGTTTTCACCGTGGCCGGCACGCTGCTGTCGTCCATGCCGCCCATGAAGGCGATCTTCCGCTCCTTGTCGAGCACGAAGAACTCGGGCGTGAAATTCGCCCCAAAGTCGCGGCCGATCTTCTGCGTCTCGTCGAACAGGTAGGGAAAATCGAAACCCTTGGCTGCGGCCCGCTCGCGCATCTGCGGCAGCAGGTCCTCGGGCACCTTGTTGACGTTGATCGCCACCAGAGCGACCTTGCCGTCGGGTCCGGCGTATTTCTTCGAGAACGCCAGGATGCGGTCCTCATAGTCCGTGGCCACGTCGCAACTATTGCTGATGAACACGACGACGACGATTTCCTTGGCGGCCAGTTCGGCCAGCGCGTGCCGCTTGCCATCGACCCCTTCCAACCCCTCCCAGGCCGGCGCCGCATCGCCAATGCTCAGCACGTCGTTGTACTTGCCAGCTAGCGCCGGCGAGGTGAAAACCATTGCGACGAGAGCGGCCAGGACATAGCGCATCGGTGGACCTTGGTGTTATGGAAAGCGACTGTGCGGAACCGTACTTCGGTCCCTCGAGATTATCCAGCAACAGCCGAGCAGGTCAACATTCAGACCCAAAGCTTGCAATTCGCCATCGCTCGCCAGAGAATCGCGCGCATCCGGGGACGCGCATCCGGAGACGCGCACCCGGGGACTGTCCCAATTTTGCGCAAGCAAAATGGGACTGTACCCCTCGAACCCCACAATAAACGCTCGGCTCCACCGGGGACTGTCCCAATTTTGCGCAAGCAAAATGGGACTGTCCCCCTCGAACCCTACGACAAACGTTTTTCTCCACGACCGGCGCGATGAAGAGGAGTGCCAACCCATGTCCGAAACCAGCCGCATTGCCAAGCAACTCGAAAAAACCTTCACCGGCCCAGCCTGGCATGGGCCTGCCGTGGAACAAATCCTCGACGGGGTGACCGCCGAGGTCGCCGCACGTCCGTCGCCGGCCGCAATCCACAGCATCTGGCAAATCGTCGACCACATGACGTTCTGGGAAGCGGCCGTGCGCGGATGGCTCGCCGGCGACCGCACTCGACCGGCCGACGAAGCCTCGTGGCCGACGATCAGCGACACCAGCGAGGGCGCTTGGCAGGCAACGCGCCAGCGACTGCGCGAAACGCACCAGGCCCTCGTCGTCGACGTCGCCCAGCTCGACGACGCGCGACTAACGGAACGCATCTTCGACGACATGCCGTCGCTCTACGCCATCCTGCACGGCGTCGTGCAGCACAACATCTATCACGCCGGCCAGATTGCCCTGTTGAAGAAAATCGCGGCGCGCTAGTGGAGCGTCAACCCGATTCATGCGGCTGACGCGCAACGTCGCCAAAGACGCAAGTGCTTTTGGCGCAAATAAATATCTAGTGCTTCGCGTCAGAGCCATCATCCGAAATCCAAGCGTTGCCGAAATCCAAGTGTTAACAGCGCACGAGTCCGGCTCCGCTCCCTTGACTCCAATACGAGTCCGCTAAAATGTGGGTGACAACGGGCTGGGGCCTGTCCCCGTCGGTGTCGCGCCAGGCCCATTCCTCACACGCTGATGGAGCCAAGACCATGATGCGCTCAGCATTGAAGATCGGAGCAATCGCTGTTGTCCTTTTCCTGGCGGCTCAAGAGGCCAACGCCTTTGGTCACCGCCACGGCGGCTGGTGCGGCGCCGGTGGTTGTGGTGGGGGCGGTTGTGGCTATGGCGGCTGGTATGGCGGTTACGGCGGATATGGCTGGGGCTACGGCGGTTGGTACGGTGGGTATAACGGATACGGTTGGGGGTACGGCGGATATCGCACGTCGCTCGGCTACCTGGCCAACATCGCAGCGCCAACCACTTCGGCGCGCGTTGCTTCCACGGCCAACAACAGCGCCACGCTCACGGTCAGCGTGCCCGCGGACGCCAGGATTTTCGTGAACGACCAGGCCACGAAGACCACCGGCGCCAGCCGCAGTTACGTCTCACGCAATCTCCAGCCCGGGGCACGTTACACGTATCGAGTGCGCGCCGAGTTCACCCGCGACGGCCGGCAAGTGTCGGAAGTGAAAACCGTCCAGCTCAGCGCCGGGCAAAACCAATCCCTGGCTTTTGGCAGCGGGCCCCAAGCGCCCACGGCCAGCGCCACCGCAGCGCTGCGCTGACGCCCCGTCGCCGAATTCGCCATTCAGGCCTCGCTCTGACGCACCGCGTCAGGCCGGCCTCGTGCGGCGTCGCTCGGCCTGCGGTTATACTGGCCCTATGAGCAACGGACTACCAGAAGATAGCGAGCAGTTCCTGGAGGCCGAGCGGCGCCGGCTCTACGAAGAAATCCGCAACTACCCAACTCCAATTGCCGGCTGCGACCAGCAATTCAACCACCTCCTGGAACAGCAGGCACGAATCATCGCGAAGCTGCATCAAATCCGCGCGCCCCTCGCCGACGAACCTGCCAGCTAACACCCTTTCAAGACCTGCACCACGATTCGCCGCCGCGCGTGCTGCTTCCGCTCCAGTTGGGTCTGCGCTCCAACTCCAAGCGCATTTGGACGCCCAAGGACCCGAGCGGCGCCAAGGCGCCCCCCACCCGCGGCCGCACCTACCACTTCCCAATGCCGCGACCTCCGCTTGATGGCCCTCGCGCACAACGTCATGATCTTGGTATGCGTCGAGCTTTTCTACTGAGCCGAAAGGGACACTTTTCCGGCACGTCGGATTCGGATTATGCCGCTCAATAAGAACTCACGGCTCGTAACTCCATTCGTGCTCGCTGGCTTATTGTTGCTCGAAGCCGGGCTGGTTGTGTCACTGCGTACGCTTGGATGGTTGGGCACTGGCAGCGCGATAGGACTCATCATTTGCACGCTTGCCACTTTCTTGCCGTTGCTTATCGGACTTGTCCTGCTTGCAAGGAACCGTCTTCGATTTGGGCTTCGTGCTTTAATGGCGTGTGTTGCGCTAGTCGCCGTATTTGTGTTTGTTTCTGCAATGCCACTAGTCGACTACCGGTCAGCCCGGACGGCAACCAAACAACTCGCTGCCGCAAACGCGACCCTAAACGTCGAGTTCGATTGGGACAGTTTTTACGATGGCATGGGTTTGAAGCCTCCGCCCGTACCAGAATCTGCGCCGGCAGTGCGCCTTCCACCTTGGCTCGGGCCCTTTACTGAAAGTCTTTCAGCAATTCCAACCGATGATGCGGTACGAAGCATCCATCTCAGCAGCGACGAGCAAGTTCACATCCTGGCTGTGTATTCAGCTCGGTTTTCATCGCTACAGTTCGTCAGCATTGCTCGTGGCGTAAGCGTTGCAGGACTCCGAACTCTGCAGTCCGTACTGCCTCACTTCCCTCAGCTGGTTGGCGTGCAAGTGAACGATGTCGCCGTTCCAGAGAACTGGTACGGATCGTTGACAAACATAAGGACACTATTGGTCTGGGGCGAAGGGATGTCGCGCGGAGCACCGTTTCCTCCCGAGGATCTGGTGGCGATTAGATCCTTGCCAAACCTTGAGGCTCTGATGATTCTGGGCTACGCCTTCAATGACTCTGACGCGAAGAGGTTGTCGTCGTCCCCGTCAATCAAACGGGTTATCCTCCGCGGAACGGCTGTCACGCCAAAAGGTGAATCCGCCTTATCGAACGCAATGTCGGAACGCATCATTTATCGAAACTAAGAATGCGGCTGACTTTTCCGGGCGCCAAGACGGTCCCACCAAGCGGATGAGTTTCTGACGCGGGCGGCAAGCATCATCAAACGGTCGGTTGATGACCAGTGTCACGCGTTGATGAGTTGTTGGGACTTTCTATGCGGCTCGAACTCGCGAGAGACACCAGCCAGCTGCCGCCAACATCAGTAGCACCAAGGTTGACGGCTCGGGAACCGCGCTGCGATTGATGTACAACAGAGTCTGGTTCAGCGTGACTTCCGAAAGCAACCGCGCGTCGGCGACGGACAAGCCCGATCCGACGTGAATGTGCCCTGCGGCGATGTTCCAAAACGGATCGTTGGGGTCGTTGTGCAAGCTGTTGTAATACAAGCCATGCAAGCCAAGGAATCCCGATAAATATTCGCCGCTGGTCCCCGTTTCGTCGATAAACACGTTCGCCAATCCAAGGGCCGAGGTCGCAGAGACAATATCGTCGACCGGCAATTGCGATTGCAGGCGATTTCCGTCTCGATAGGTCGAGATGGCATCCCAACTGCGTGGGTCGATGGTCGCTTGTGTCGGACTCTGCTCGCCGTTGCCGTCGCCCTCCCAATCAAACGGGGGTGTGCTTCCACCAAAATGTCCTCCCTCGACGCGTTCAATTTCCCAGCGGTCGTCCTCGCCGCCCCAACTGAACGTGATAATGCCGCGAGGGTTCAACGTATCCATGACATCCCAGAAATCGGCGCTGGTGTCTTGATAGTCGACGCGAAAATCAGATTCCGATGAACCAATATAACCCGGCGAGCCAAAGGGATCGTTGAACGGATCGCCGTCGGGTGGAAACTCGGGGAAGAAAGCATGAACATCGTGACCCAGTCCATTCCAGTTCTGCCCCATCCAACCCCCAGGATTTTGGACCGGGCTGGTACTGAACTGGCGAAGCATCTCGTTGGTCGGCGGCCAAAATCCAATTAAGACAATGGTGTCAGCGCTGGCGACCGAGCACGAACAAATGCTCGCAATAATGCCGACGATAAGACCGCAGATAGGTGCGCGCGACAAGAGTTTCATTGGAATTTCGTTTGCGTTCATTAGCGGCACTCTGTACTAATAAGAATGACGAACAGGTACCCCGCTAACGTAGCGGTAGCCGTTCAAGCCCCGGCGCACGCCGGGTGACAATATCAAACTCGACAGGTGAGTATACCAACAGTCGCGAGGATTTGAAGTAAATTCCCCGCACGGTAATTTCTCTGCTGCGGCGTGATCGAGAAACGCACAGGCCTGCGACTCCACCCAAACGGCATTGGGCTTTAATCTCCCTCCGTCCTCGTCCCCTCTGCGTCCTCCGCGCCCTCTGTGGTTCGACTCCCGCTTCGTCGCCAGCCATCAGCCAATTTTTAAAATTTTCCAGTGTCCAAAAACTTACACTGGTATGGCGCCGCCCATTCGTTAGGATGCATTCCAGTCTGACCAGACACGGGTGGCTGCTGACGCAGTCGGTTTACGAGGTGAATAGAACGGCTCGGGG
>JBBDYK010000366.1:0-3222 GCA_040901665.1 Pirellulales bacterium
ATGCCGCCGGCGGCCAGCCGGTCGACGTTCGGCGTGGGAATTCTCGATTCGGCGTTGTAACAACCGGGGTCGCCGTAGCCGAGATCGTCGGCCAGCACGAGCACGATGTTGGGCCGTGACGAAGGTGCGTCCGCCGCGATGGCGCCGCAAGTGCCCAAGGCCCACAACGTGAGGATCAGGAACCGCGCTAATTCGCGCCGCAGCAGCATTGCTTTCATCGTAGGACCGAGTGAGTGACGCGTCGTAGGGTCAGCGACCGGCCAGTATGTGCCAGAGGGTGGCCACGGTCAAACCGCGCGGTGGGCGGCGACGGACGTCGAGGGCGCTTGTAGCGCGCGCTCGATTGCTTCGCGAATACCCACGGGGCGCAGGGCGAACGCATCGAGCGCGGCGGGATCGCGGACGATCGTCGGATTGCGCAATCCTTCGATCAAATGTCGTCCGATTGCTGCGCTGGTCGGCGTCACCAGCCCCAACCACAGGCTCGATAGGTAGGGCGTCAGCACGGGCACGGAGATGAGTAGTCGCCGCAGGCCTCGTTGGCGGGCATATTCGCGGATCACGTCGCCATAGGTCAGCACGTCGCGGCCGCCGACCTCGAACACTCGGCTGTCGCCCGGCGGCAGATCGAGCGCGGCCAAGAGATAGGCCAGCATGTCGTCCACGGCGATGGGCTGAGTGGGCGTGGCCAGCCAGCGCGGACAGATCATGACCGGCAGACGGTTGGTGAGCGAGCGCACCAGTTCGAACGACAGGCTGCCCTGGCCGATCACGACCGCTGCGCGAAACTCGATGCACTCGACGCCCGAATCGCGCAACACGCGACCCACTTCCTGACGACTGCGCAAGTGGGGCGACAATACCTGGCGGTCGTCGCCAAGCCCTCCCAGGTAAATGATCCGCTGGACGTTCGATCGCCGGGCGGCCTGTCCGAAGATCTGGGCCGCCAGCCGGTCTTGCTTTTCGAAGTCGGGATGCGAGGTCATCGAGTGCACGAGATAGTACGCGGTGTGCACGCCCTCGAGCACGCGATACAGCGACATGGTGTCGACCACGTCGCCCTGCGCCACCTCGGTCGTCGACTTGCACAGCGGACTGAGCCGGGCTGGATCACGGGCCAGGCAACGCAGCGCAATTTCAGGGCGCGCTTCGAGCCGGGGAATCAATCGACCGCCAATGTAGCCGGTGGCCCCGGTGAGCAGCACCCGGCGCCGGACGGCGTCGAGATCGCTCGCGGCGGCTGATGGGGATGCTAGCATCGCGCCATCATAGGGCACCGGCTAACCTGGGCAAGTGCGGCCGTCCTTGAACTCGGCCGGATGCGTGCACCGCTTATTGACGGTAAGCATGGCAACCTGCGGCGAGGATTCGGCGTGATACGGGTACACCGGGGTATGCCAAACCATCTGCTTGCAGAGATATCTTTCAACTATTTCTCGAAGATGTGCCGATTATTCCGTGGGGTAGAAGAAAGGACATCTTCAATGACGCAATTGCTTTCCTCCAAGACAGCGCGGCTCGTGGTTCGCGACTTCACGGCTGAAGCCCGCAAGGAGGCCGACCTCCAACGCAACAGCAACGCGGAGGAGCTGGCTGACGTCGAGACCGCGGTCACCCGCGCAACGCTGTTGCTGCGGCGCGAAGTGCGACGAGCGGCGTAACGGCCGCGGCGTTCAGTCCGTTGAAGCCTTCAACCGGCTGCTAGGCGGCCCGACGGTTGCCGGCTGAATCGGATGTTGGTAGCGGCAATTTGCCCCGGACCAATTCCGTTGACGGCGATTGCCGTCCGCGCATTGCCATCTGGCGGAAATAGTGCCGCACGAGCCGGGGCACGAACCGGTGGGCATGCGCCGCGAAATAGCTCGCGCGCTTCAGGTGTTGCAGCCAGAGGGGATCCTCCAACAGCGAGCGCAAGCTCAGCCCGATGTACGGCCGCCAACTGCGGTCGTAGCTATTGCCGCCTTGAATCGGGACGTCCGCCGGAAAATCTCGGGGCGGGCCCGCGATGTCGTAGCTGTCTTCGAAGCGCGGCGGCTTGCGCTCGTAGCGATAGGCAAACTCGAAATCGATCAGCTTCAGGCCCTCGCGCCGATCGATCAGAACGTTGTCGATGCTGGCGTCGATCAGCGCATAGCCGGCATCGTAAACGTTGCGTAGCGCCGCAATCGCTTGCTTGGCGACTGCTAGCGGCAGGAGCTTGCCCGACGACCGACGATAGTCCGAAACATGCTCGTAGTAGGGAATGGTCAGCGACGAGTCGCCGGCGTCCAAGAGCGATGGCACTTGTGGCACCAGCGGGTGCAAGTCGCGCAGGGCCGTGATCTCGCGCTGGCAGAATCGCTCCTGCTGCGGCTTGAAGGTCTTCTTGACGGCCAATCCGCCCTGCCAGGCAACCAGCTCGATCTTGGCCCTGCGTCCGGCGCGCGTCCAGGTGGCCAGCACCGGCTCGTCGGTGCGAAACGAGCCGCGCAGTCGTTCGACTTGCGCACGCACGTCCGGCACGGCGTCGGGCAGCATCACGCGCAGGTAGTCGAGGGCCTCTCGTCCGTTGTCGCTGGAGTGAATGGCGTTGCAATGCTCGTGCGGGGGCAGGCCCTCGTTAAAGGCGTCGCGGATTTTGTCCTTGCACAGCAGGCGGGCGTTGCTGAGAAAGGGAAACTTTTTTCGCTGGCGCCGCGTGGGTTCCTGGGGGTTCATGTCGTAAGCCACGACCAGCGCAGCCGGAGGTCCGCCGGAATTTGGCCAAGGACCCGGCCCCCAGTTGCCGCCGCGAATCGAACGGGCGACGGGGAGCAACGCCTCGCTCGGCAAGACGTCGGCGCGAAGGACGCCAAAGCCGTGACGTTCGATGAGCGTGCGAGCTTTGTCGATTCCTCCCCGTTCCAAGGCTTTCTGTCGCAACACGAAGACTGCCAGTCCCCGGTCTTCATCGACCTGGTGCCTTTCCTTCAAGAGCGAGTGAATCCACGGATTGCGGCGCGACAGGCGAACCAGCATGTCGTGCGGCGGACGCCAGCCGCGGCGATCGAGGTAGCCGTCGAGATCGGCCAGCGTGATGGGCGAGTCGATGCTCAGGCGCCGCGCCATCCTTCGTAACTCGGCGTCATAGTCGTGCTCGGGGCGCTCGTTGGCGTCGTCCGCGTCCTGGCAGCTCCTCAGCCCCGACTTCGCACCCTTGTGATAGAGGGCGTGATACGCCAGGCTCAGAAAGTGATCCTCCGG
>JBBDYK010000366.1:3232-5962 GCA_040901665.1 Pirellulales bacterium
ACGGAATCCAGCACAGATCGTGTCGGGGGCAGGAGCGGTCTAGCAACTGCTGCGCAACGTAAGGTGGATAGTAGGGCATGCCGCAATAGTCGGCGCCCGGCAAGCCGGTCACGGAATAGAGATCAATGGGCTGCAGACCGGGCCCTTCGTCGAGCATGGCGGACACCACGGCCATGTCGGCGTCGTCGATCAGAACGTCGAGATCCTCGCCCGGCGGCAGTACGGGCAATGCTTCGAACCATCGCAGCACGACGTAGCGCACGCGTTGGCGATTGAGCCGGCGCAGGAAACGTTCGATGCCCAGCGCGTGGGGGATGTAGCGTCGCGCGGCGGCCGCATGCCGTCGCCGCACGCCAAAGACGATCAGGCGCAACGATCGATCGCCGTGCGAGGTGACATCGACCAGCGTGGGCCGCGTCAATCGGCCCAACAGCCACTGGACGAGTCCGGCCAACAGGGCCGGGACGATGCCGGGCGAGAGCGTCACGGGCAACGCGACGTAGTGCGCATGTCGCACCGATCGGAACCGGGCCAGGTGCAGTCCCCGTGCGCCGCGCAGGATCAGCACTTCGGCATTGTTGTTGCGCACCGCCCGAGGCGCTTGGGTGACGGCGATGCGCGATTGGAGTCGGGGATGCGCCGCGGCGATCTTGTCGAGCGTGCGCCGTTGATTCACGACGGCCAGGTAGTGCTGATAACCGGCGGCGACCAGCGCGTCGGCCAGTTTGCCGGAGGCGGCTGAGAATTCGATGATGCGCAGGCCGGGATGCCAGAGATTGGAGATATGCATGCAGTCTTCGGCCGCTCGGTCCGAGGCGCCGCCGTCCATGGCGGCAAGGGAAATTCTGCCCCAAGCGGCAAATTGGGGTTTCCCAAATCGAGGCGGGACAGTAGCAGAAAGGCCAAAAACCGATAAGGCCACAATCGGCCGCCTTGCGCGCTGCGAATGGCGCGCTTTGCGCCAGGCGCCAGCACCCGCTAGCAAGAGCCTGTTTGCTCCGGGTGATGGCGGTCGGGAAAAATACAGGTGGTTTGTAGGATTTCGCAGGGTTTGACGAAAGTCCTGGGTTTGCCTGTGCCGATTTTCTAATTCTGGACGATCGGACCAGGAGCATTCTCGCCGGGTATGCCATCGATGCGAGCCAAGCTGACCGTACTGATTCCGTGCAAGAACGAGCGCAGCAACATTCGCGCCTGCATCGAGTCGGTGCGCGCGATCGCGGATGAGATTCTGATCGCGGACTCGGGGTCGACCGATGATACGCTCGAGATCGTCCGCCAGATGGGCGGCTGCCGGATCATCGAGCGCGAGTACGTACATTCGGCCAACTTCAAGAACTGGGCCATACCCCAAGCGGCGCATCCGTGGGTGTTGATCGTCGACGCCGACGAACGGGTGAGCGACAAGCTGGCCGCCGAGATTCGCCAGGTGCTGGCCGCGCCGCCGGCCGAGATCGACGGCTACTGGATCGGCCGGAAGAATCATTTCCTGGGCTATCACATCGCGCACTGCGGCTGGAACAGCGACGACGTGCTGCGATTGTTCCGTCGCGACGTGGCCCGCTATCGCGAACGCTGGGTGCACGCCGAGATCGAACTGCACGCCGATCGCGTGCGGCGGCTTGCGCATCCGTTCGATCACTTCACGGCTTGGAGCTCGGAACAGCACTGGCACAAGCTCAATCGCTACGCCACGTGGGGCGCGCTCAATTTGCGCGACGAAGGACATCGCGTCACGCTGTTCTCGATGTTCTTCCGCGCTCCATTGCGGTTCGTTCAGCTTTACATTTTCCGGCTGGGATTCTTGGACGGCATTCCCGGGCTGCACGTGTGCGCCTACACGGCGTTCTACACCTTCATGAAGCAGGCTCGGCTGTGGGAGCTCGAGCACGCGCAGCGATCGCCGGAACAGCGATTCGAAGCGGCTGCGTCCGGAGACAAATCGGGCGTGATTCGCTTTCCCCAGAACGCGGATGGACACGAGCAACCGCGCCGTTCGATGGCGGCCTGACAGTCCGCCGGCAAAGGCGCAGTTCGCGTCCGGTCATCCGCTCACGTTCTCGATCGATCAGCCCTGGGCAAGCGCCGCGATCTCCGCGGCCGACAGCGCTCGCGAGAAGATCCGCACGTCGTCGATGGCGCCTTTCATGCCGCGATAGCCGTCGAGGCCGGAACCGATGTTCAGCGGCAGATCATTGGTTGCGATCTGGAACGTCGCGTTCTTGCTGGCTTCCAGATTGCCGTTGATGTAGAGCTTGATCGTCGTGCCGTCGTAGGTGGCGACGACGTGCAACCAGGTTTGGCCGTTGGTGGGATACTTGGTCGAGGAATCGACGCGATAGGTATCGCCACTCGAATCCTCGTTGAAGCGCACGAACACTCGTCCGCCGTTAGAGAGCGACACCTCGTAGCCGTCAATCGCCGACTTTTGGTTTTTGCTGATGACGTACTGGGTGCCTGTGGTCTGCGGACGAATCCAGGCCGACACGGTAATCGCTCCGCTGACGTCCAGGGAGTTGTCGTCGGGCACCTCCAAGCGACTGCTGCTGCTGGAGAGTAACAGCGCACTGCTGATGCGACCGGCGCCGTAGGAGGTCGAACCGGCCGGCGAGCCGTTGTTGCCGTTGCCCGTTTGGTCGTTGCCGTTGCCGTCCATGGTCCAGTGGCCGACGAGACCGTCGGCGCCACCCGAACTGGGTGCGGCGTTGACTTGGATGACAATGTCGTCGC
>JBBDYK010000366.1:6062-10846 GCA_040901665.1 Pirellulales bacterium
TGGCTTGCAGGCTGCCGTCGTTGGCCGTTAGACGCAGCACGTAGGTGCCGGTCTGACTGAACGTGGCCGTGGTTGACGTACTGTTGGCGTTGGCAAAGTTCACGGTGCCGGGACCGCTGACTTTGGTCCAGGTGGTATTCAGCGTGCCGGAGGGTTGACCGTCGTCGCTGGCTGATCCGCTCAGAGTGACATTGCCCGGCAACGTGATCGCCAGGTCCGCTCCGGCGTTGACCGTGGGAACGGCGTTCAGCGGCGCGGCGGCATTGACTTGGATGACGACGTCGTCGCTGGCTTGCAGGCTGCCGTCGTTGGCCGTTAGACGCAGCACGTAGGTGCCGGTCTGGCTGAACGTGGCGTTGGTGGCCGTGACGTTGGCATTGGCGAACGTCACCGTGCCGGGACCGCTGACTTTCGTCCACGTGGTAATCAGCGTGCCGGAGGGTTGACCGTCGTCGCCGGCCGAGCCGATCAGACTTACTGTGTTCGGGAGGGTGATCGTCTTGTCGACCCCGGCGCTAACCGTGGGAGCGGCGTTCTGCGGAGGAGCCGGCGGGGCATTGGTCATGAGCGCCGTGACCTCGCTGGCCGTCAGGGCCCTGGAGTAGACGCGCGCATCGTCGACGGCGCCTTTCATGCCGCGATAGCCGTCTTGTCCGGAGCCAATGCTCAGCGGCAGGTTGTTGGTGGCGATTTGGAAGTTGGCGTTCTTGCTGCCCTGCAGTTGGCCGTTGATGTAGAGCTTGATCGTCGAACCGTCGTAAGTTGCCGTGACGTGAATCCACGTTTGGCCGTTGGTAGAGTACTTGGACGTGGAGTCAACGCGGTAGGCGTCATCGTTGGACGTTTCGTTGAAGCGCACGAAGATGGTGCCGCTATTGGACAACGATAGTTCGAACCCGTCGGTGCTGCTCTTGCCTTTCTTCGTGAGGAAGTATTGGGTTCCCTTGGCGCTTGGTCGAATCCAAGCCGAAAGCGTGATGGCGCTGCTGATGTCCAGCGAACTGTCGTCGGGCACCACCAGTCGGCCATCGCCCGAAATGCTGAGGGCCTGATCGTTCTTGCCGGCCACGTAAGAGGTCGACCCGGCAGTGCTGCCGTTGTTGCCCTGGCCCGATTGGTCGTTGCCGTTTCCGTTCAGCGACCAGCTTCCGACCAGGGTAGGATCGCTCGCGCCGGCTTGCGGACTGGCCACAAGGTCCTCTGCCACGAGGATCGTCAATTGATCGCTTGACTGCAGGCTGCCGTCGTTGGCCGTCAGTTGCAGGATGTACGTGCCCGCTTGGCTGAAGGTGACCGTGGTGGACGTCGCGCTGGCGTTGGCAAAGGTGACGATGCCAGGCCCGCTGACTTTAGTCCACGTCGTAGATAGCGTTCCCGAAGGCTGTCCGTCGTCGCTGGCCGACCCGCTCAGGTTGGCACTGCCCGGCAGCGCGATCGACTGGTCGGCTCCGGCGTTGACGGTGGGCGCCTGATTTTGTTGGACGGAGGCTGCGACTTGGATGGTCACCAGGTCGCTCGACTGCAGGCTGCCGTCACTGGCCGTGAGTCGCAGCACATAAGTGCCCGCTTGACTGAACGTGGCGAAAGTCGTCGCGCTGTTGGCGTTGGTAAAATTGACGGCGCCGGGACCGCTGACGACGGACCACGTGGCTAGCAAGGTGCCGGTGGGCTGTCCGTCGTCGCTGACGGCGCCGCTCAGGTTGGCGCCGCTCGGCAGGGTTATCGATTGATCGACGCCCGCGTTGACCAGCGGCGCGGCGTTGGGCTGTGCGCCGGAGACGCCGATCTGAATCAGGCTGCCGTAGGCGGAGCCGCTCTTCTTGGCCATTACCAGGAGCTCGTCGCCGACATTGGCCTTGGAGGTGGTAACGTCGTTGAAGCTGCCCGAGAGGACGACTTGCACCGGACCGAGGTCGATTTGGTCGAGCGCCGACGCGCGCATCACGATGTCGCCGCCGCCGGTATCCTCGGTATACAGGACGGCCAATTGATTGTGGGCCTCGCTGATGACGACAACCGGGCGAGTGCCCGAGGTGTCGACGGTGTAGACGTTGTCCCAAATGCCGTTGGGCCGCCGCACGAGTAGCGCGATCGAGGGATAGCCCGAGGAGTCGTAGCTGGTTTTGACGGCGGCATATAACGTGCCGTTGGCGCTGACGGCCAGGTGCAGGTGGTCGTCGGCGAATCCCTTGCCCTTCGATTGCGCCGATTGACTGGCGGGTACCTCGTCGGCGGTCCAGGTGTTCGGGTTCGTCCCGTCCACGTGCGTGCGGAAGCCAAACCGCTTCGAGTTCTGGTTCGACCAGAACACGCCGACCGTGCCGCCCGGCATGGCGATGATCGAACAGATGTCGTCGCTGGTAATGCCGCTGGCAACGGTGATCGGCGCGCTGAACGAAGTGTAGAGCCCGTCGCTATAGCGCACTTCGATGGTGCTGGATCGATCGTAGGCGACCCACAAGCGGCCGGTGGAATCGACGTCGATGGTTGCGGTTTCAACGCCCGAGCCGAGCACCATGTCGACGACCTGCGGCTGCGCGCTCCAGAAGCCGTATCCGCTCGGACCGTACTCGAGTGTTACGAATTCCGAACTGGTGCCCTGAAACATCAGCACGTGCGCGAGATTGCCGACGACTTTCACGTCGGCCTGCGTGCCGGTGTCGCCGGAAAGTTGTACCACGGAATTCCACACGTCGCCTTCGAGTCGCCGCAGCCACGTGCCCGAGTTGTCCGGCAGCACGCTCCACCAGTCGCCGCCGTGCTCCCAGACTTTCGATTGCGGTTTCTCACCGGTCGAGGCGCTGACCGAGATGGCTTCGACGGGAGATTGATCCAACGCGTCCCACAGACTCACGGCCGCCAACAGGTGGCGCGATTCGAGCGATTCCGAACCGAGACGACGACGCAAGGGACGCGGCCTGGCGGTGCGAGTGCGACGACGACGAGCGGACCATGGCCACATGAGCAACCTCCGGAGTCGATGGTGGAGACAAGACGGGAAGAGGTGGCTATCTGTTCCGGCAGATAGGGCCCGAACCGATTCCGTAAGACGGGAAGAGCGAATCGATTGGGGTAACTTTCAGGCTAGTTACCGAGGGCATCGCTACAAGATGCGCGCGGCGAAAACAGAACGCTGCGCGAAGAATGGACCGTCGATTTTGACGATCTTGCCGTCGGTGTCGGAGGCCGTCCGCTGATGTTGCAAAAAGGCAACGCGTGGCGCAAGCGAGTTTTCGAGTGGCGGTGCGGACGTGCACAAGCGGTGGCTATGCGGGACGGCCCGCTGGGCCGGCGTCGACTCGCCACAACATAGCGAAATAGCGCGAGAGCCTTGCTGCGATCGGGCGGTCGCGTGATCCGGCCGGCGTGCCATGCGAACCGCCGAACGGCCGATCGAATCGAGGACGATTAAACGTCGAAATCGCCGCTTTTTGGCGAACCGTCGTGCGCCGGTCGAGGGCGCGGTTGATTGCGGTTTCAAGTGATATACAATCGTGTTCAGTCCCGCCGCGCGGCGCCCCATTGCCTCGACGCTCGCCTTGACAACCATGCCCGAAGTGTGTGAACAGAACCGCAGCGGCTGCGCTTGACGACGATTCGGGCGCGCCGGAAATCTTTAGCGAGGGCAGACGATGAGCCACAGCGGATCCGCACGCTGTCGAGCGTTGCTGCTTGGCTTGTGGCTCGTGGGCGGCGCGCGGACGATTGCGGCCGACGATGTGGCTGCGACGTATCCATTCGAGGACGTACACTCGATCCTGCAGGCTAAGTGCGTGCGTTGCCACGGCCCGCAAACCAAGAAGGCATCGCTCGATTTGAGCACGCCCGCGGGCTTGCGCGCCGGCGGCGAGTCAGGTGAGATCATCGATCGGGAGAAGCTTACCGAGAGCCGGCTTTACGAGTACGTCCACGAGCGGATGATGCCGCCCGAGGATGAAGGCGAGCTGTCGGAGCAAGAGATCGCCACGATCACAGGCTGGATTGCCGCAGGCGCGCGAATGGATGATTCGCCAAGCGCGTCCCAACCCGCGCTCACGCAGCACGACGTGCTGCCCACGCTGCTGTTGCGATGCGCGATTTGTCACGGCCGACAGCGGCGCGAAGGCGGACTCGACGTGCGCAGCATCGCGGCGCTGCGCGCCGGCGGCAAGTCCGGGCCGGCCATCGTGCCGGGCAAGCCGGACGAGAGCCTGCTCGTGCAAAAAATCCGCGCGGCCGAGATGCCGCCGCGGAAGACCTTGGCCTTTTATTCGGTCAAGCCGGTTGCCGATCACGAGCTGGAAACGCTCTGTCGCTGGATCGCCGCCGGCGCGCCCGAAGTGACGGTGGCGCCGGACGTAGCCACGAATCAGCCCGATCCGCTGGTGAGCGACGAGGATCGTCAGTTTTGGTCGTTCCGCCCGCCGCAGTTACCCGCCGTGCCGCTGGTGAACGATCGCGACAACGTCCACAACCCCGTCGACGCGTTCGTATTGGCGAAGCTGGAAGAGCGCGGCTTGACGCTGGCCAGCGCAGCGGACCGCACGACGCTCATTCGACGCGTGTACTTCGATCTGTTGGGGCTGCCGCCCGATCCGGCGGACGTAGATGCCTTTCTGGCCGACGAGCATCCGGATGCATACGACCGGCTCGTCGATCGCGTGCTGGCGTCGCCCCACTACGGCGAACGGTGGGGACAGTACTGGTTGGACGTGGCCGGCTACTCCGATTCCGAGGGAATCCAGCATGCCGACGACGTTCGCCCACACGCCTGGCGCTATCGCGACTATGTGATCCGCGCTTTC
>JBBDYK010000367.1:0-2743 GCA_040901665.1 Pirellulales bacterium
ATGGGGACATTTCTAATGGTGCCGATAGGGGTCATTTCTAATGGTGAATGACAATTCAGCCCCTCATGCACGTCATAGCTGAATTCGCCAGGAATTCAGCCCAGCGTTGCGTAAGGCGGCTGAACTCTTGCGAGTCCAGCTACCGTGAGGAGTCGCTTACGGCCGTCGCGCGGGTTAGATTGTACGCGCGGTGTAAATTGCGATCGCGCCGCGCCCTCCGCTCCAGGACCTACCCCATGCAGCGATTACCTCTCGGACCACTCTGCTATGAATACAGTCGCCACGTCGAGCCGCGATTGTGGATCGAACCGGGCGAGACCATCGTGGTCGAGTCGCAAGACGCCTTCTCCGGCCAGATTCGCACCAACGACGATCGACGTGACAAAGCGACGATGCCGTACAGCAATCCGCAGACCGGCCCTATCGCCGTGACCGGGGCCGAACCGGGAGACGCGCTGGCGGTGACCATCGAGTCGATCGCGCCGCTAGATGGTCAATGTGTCACGCGCACCGGCGACGCCGGCATGTTGTCCCAGTGGCTTGGCGGAGATTGCCCGCATGGCACGCACGTCTGCCCGATCCGCGACGGGCAAATCCATTGGAGCGACACGCTCACGATTCCTTACCGACCAATGTTGGGCTGCATCGGCACGGCGCCCGCGTGGGGATCGCCCACCACGGTTCCTGCCGGACCCCACGGCGGCAACATGGACATCATCGAGGTCTGCCCAGGCAACACGATCCATCTGCCGGTCTTCGTCCGCGGCGGATACCTGTACTTGGGCGATGCCCACGCCGCGATGGGTCACGGCGAGCTGTCGGCCAGCGGCCTGGAGATGCCCGCCGAAAGCACGATCACGGTAGACCTCGTCAAGAACCAGCAGCTCCCCGGTCCGCGCATCGAATCGCCCGAGGAAATCATGACCGTGGTCAGCGGCGCGCCCTTGGAGCGTTCCGCTGCCCAAGCGTTCGCCCAACTCATTCTCTGGCTCGAAGTCGACTATGGCTGGAACCGCTGGCGGGCCTACGATCTGTTAACCCACGTGGCCGAATTATCGATCGGCTATTACGGCATCGGAACCGTGGCGGCAAAAATAGCCAAACGGTATGCCAACTCGCCGAGTTAGTTCATCAATCCGGCCGAATCCATGGTCCGCGCTCGCAAGATCGCGCAGTTTTCTTGCGACCGCGCGTCGCCAGGGCTAGAATCCCCGGCAGTCGACGGTCGAAACATCCTCTCTTGCCGGCGGAGCACAACGATGATGCGACGATTCAAACTCTTGTTGCCAATCCTGTTGCTTGTAGTCCAGGCCAGCAGACTACTGCGCGCCGACGAAACGGCGCTCGACCGTTACATCGCCACCCCCGATCCGGCCTATGCCTGGAAGCTGGCCAAGACGGTGCCCGGCGACGGTTACACCACGTACATCATCGACCTCACGTCGCAAACCTGGCGCAGCGAGAAGGACGTCGACCGGCCGCTGTGGAAGCACTGGCTGACCGTGGTCAAGCCCGACAACTTGAAGTTTCACACCGCGTTTCTCTATATCGGCGGCGGCAGCAACCGCGATCGGATGCCCGCGGATTCGACGGCGCGCACGATCGAGCTGGCCAAATACACTGGCTCGATCGTCGCCGAGTTGGGTACGGTGCCCAATCAACCGCTGGCCTTTACCGATTCGCTCGATGAGGATCGCTACGAAGACAATCTGATCGCCTACACGCGCGTGAAGTATATGGCGACCAAGGACCCCACTTGGCTGGTGCGCCTGGCGATGGTGAAAAGCGGAGTGCGGGCGATGGACTGCCTGCAAGAGTTCCTAGCTTCCGAGGCAGGCGGCAAGTGGTCGCTCGACAAGTTCGTGGTCGCCGGCGGATCGAAACGCGGCTGGACCACCTGGCTCGTCGGTGTCGTCGATCCGCGCGTGGTGGCCATCATTCCCATCGTCATCGACGCGCTCAACTCGGAAGTCATCACCCGGCACCACTTCGAAGCCTACGGCTTCTTTTCGCCGGCGCTCAAGGACTATGTGCGCCATGGCCTTTTCCCGGATAAGATCGGCACCCCCGAGTATCGCGAGATCCTGGCCATCGAAGATCCCTACCACTATCGCCATCGCGAGCGCCTGAAGATTCCCAAGTACCTGATCAACGCTTCGGGCGACCAATTCTTCCTGCCCGACAACTCGCAGCTTTACTTCGCAGATCTGCAACAACCGAAGTGGCTGCGCTACGTCGAGAACGCCAAGCACGATCTGGGTGGCAGCGACGCCCGCGAAAGCATCGCGTCGTTCTATCTCTCCGTGCTGGAAGACGCGCCGCGGCCGACATTCTTCTGGAAGCGCGAGGGTGACGGAGCCGTCCGCGTCACCGTCGATGACAAGCCCGAACACGTCACACTCTGGCAGGCCACGAATCCCGACGCCCGCGACTTTCGCGTCGACACGATCGGCAAAGCCTACACCAAGAGCGTGCTCGAACCACAATCCGATGGCACGTATCTCGCCGAAATCGACAAATCGGCCAAGGGCTTCACGGCCTTCTTCGTCGAGCTCGCCTACCCGACGGGTCACGAATACCCGCTCAAGTTCAGCACCTCGGTGTATGTCACACCGGACCTGCTGCCCTTTGCCGGCAAGATGCCCTCGGGCGCTGCGGAGTAAAAAAACCTCTGTCAAAGCCAGGGACTGAACGGGCCGATACGTTGGCGGACGGCGCCGATCAAAAGACAACCGCGGGCGAT
>JBBDYK010000367.1:2753-10818 GCA_040901665.1 Pirellulales bacterium
CCCGCGGTTTGCTATTCTATCTCGCGCGTCGGGTGGCAAACCAACAACCTTGTTGGCTGGCAACGCGCTCTGAACGTCTTACTTCTGCAAACGACGGCGCAACGCGACCAGCGCCGCGCCCACCAGGCTCATGCCCGCCATCACCAAAGTCGACGGCTCGGGCACGGCTCCGGGCGAGCCGACGTTGAGCGGCGTGGTGTCAAACGAGTTGAACGCGCCAAACTGACCGGCAACGCTCAGCCCGCCGAAGGTCAACGTATTGGGATCGAAACCGAAGGTGACGCCCGACGTGGCGGCGCCAAAGCTCACCTGGTCGATGATCGCGTTGGCATTGAGCGAGTCAAAGATGATCACGCCGTCGCCGCTGCCCGAGAAGCTCAGCCCGCTGCCCGAGTAGGAGCCGATGGTCACACCCGACAGCGCATTGGCGCCGTCCCAAAAAGCGCGAAAAGCGGGGATGTCCGTACCGGGATCGCTGGTCTCCAAGAACACCACCGATTGGCCGGCGGCGATCGAGGTCACTCCCAGCAACAACACGCTGTTGGCCGCATTGAACGAACCGTCGTCCATTTTATAACCGGTGATGTCCACGGCCGATCCACCAGTATTGGTCAATTCAATCCAGTCGTCCGTGCCGCCGCTGCCCGAGGAGCTCATGGCCTCCGTAATCTTGATGGCCGCTTGCGAGGGCGCTGCCACCACCAGCATGAGCAGCGTGGCAAAAAATGACAGTTGCAATCGTCGAATCATGGGGGTGTCCTCACAGAAGGAGAAGCGTAGTACCAAACGGCTGCAGTGTTGTAACCCGCGATTGTTAGGTTTCTGCTAGCAACGCACAAGACTCGCGCAAGCATCCGGCCAGGTTTGACACGGAAATGAACCCAGGGACCCCAGATTTGTGGCCGTTGGACCGCGTGTCCGGACGCCAAATTGCTTTTCGAGCGCAATCGGCTCGACACGCGTCAATCGTCCGCGAAGAACACGCCCACGGCCTGCTTCCGCAAGTCGGGCATGTCGACGTTCAGCTTCGCGGCGCGAACCCGCGCTTGCAGGGCAAACTGAAAATACTGCAACTGCCGGCTCGGCTGCCTAATGGACCATACGAACGTCGTGGTCACCAGCTCCCGCGGCAGCGTCCCCGCCTCGACCAACGTGATGATCTCGTCGATGTACTGGAACTCCACCTTGCGACGGGCTCGGAGTCCTTTTTGCAACTGCGTCTTGAGATCGAGTCCCTGCACGCCGCCCGCATCCACCGGCGGCGGCGAGGCCGCCGATGCCGGCAGCGCAACGGCCAGCCCCAACACCAAAGCGCACCAACCTGCGTTTCGCATGGGTATCGTCTCGAAGGCAAGCGAACGACGTGGCAACCGGGTCACGCCGAAGTCGGGCAACTTGTAGATAAGTTCCACGAACTGAGCAAGACGGCTCAAGGACCACCAACGCTAGCTGCCGCCCCGCTTGGCGAAAGTCAGCTACGCAATCGTCGTCGCAGTCTCAACTTGGGTTCGTTGCCCGGTCGTGATGTCCGCGGCTGGCCGGCGAATTTTCCTCATAGCCCGCCATCGCTCGCTCCGGATATGATTGGGCGAACCTCGCTCACCACGCTCGGGTCTCTTTGAGACAACCATGAAGTCCGACCTGCATATCTCCGCGCGCACGCACGACCGAGCCGGCAGTCTGGGCGAGCTGCTGCGCGTATCGGTCCCGCTGATCATCAGCTATAGCGCCACGGCGCTGATGCACGTGGTCGACCGCATTTTCTTGAGCTGGTATTCCGTCGATGCCATGGCGGCCACTCTCCCCGCGGGCGTCATTCATTGGAACCTGGCCTCGCTGGCCATCGGCACCGTCACATACGCCAATGCGATCGTCGGTCAATATGTCGGCGCCGGCGACGAGAAGCGTGTCGGCCCCGTGCTTTGGCAAGGCATCTACATGTCACTGGTTGCGGCGGGGCTGATGCTCTGCCTCATCCCACTGGCCAGCGCAACCTTCGCCGCCTTCGATCATCATGCCGACATTCAGCACCTGGAAGTGCGCTACTTCACCATCCTCGCCATTGGCACCGGGCCACTGTTGGTCTCGTCCACCCTCTCGTGCTTCTACAGTGGACGCGGCCGGACCGCCACCGTAATGGTCGCCAACATCATCGCCACATTGTTCAATGTCGTGCTCGACTATGTGCTGATCTTCGGCAAGGCCGGCTTCCCCGAACTGGGGATCGAGGGAGCTGCCATTGCCACTTCGATCTCCTTCGCCTCGATCGCGCTGATGTACGTGATCCACATGCTGTGGACCGAGCGGCACTCGCACTACTGTCTTTGGTCCGGCTGGCGGTTCGACCGCGAGCTGTTCGCCCGCTTGTTCAAATACGGTTTTCCCAGTGGCGTCCAGCAATTCCTCGACATCGCCTGCTGGAGCATCTTCATCCAGTTGATGGGCAGGCTCGGCAAGGCAGAGCTCGCCGCCACGGGACTGGTGTTCAATCTGAACTCGCTGGCGTTCATTCCCATGATGGGCCTGGGCACCGCCGTCACCGCGCTGGTGGGGCAGCGGATCGGCGATGCCCGGCCACAGCTCGCCGTGCGCACTACCTGGCTGGCGTTCGGCGTGGCCATGGTCTATACGCTCGCCTTCGCGACCGTCTATCTGTTCGTGCCGCACGTGATCCTTGCGCCCTACGGCGTGGCCGCCAGTCAGCCCGAAGTCGCGAGCCTGGTGATTCAGTTGCTGCGACTGGTAGCGCTGTATTCGATCTTCGACGCCACGGCGGTGGTCTTCAGCTCGGCCATCCGCGGCGCCGGGGACACGCGCTTTGCCATGTATCTGTCGGTCACCTTGGGCGCATTTCTCCTGGTGCTGCCGACCGTTTATGCGGTGCGCCATGGCTCGGCCGGCTTTCTCACGTCGTGGTATGCCGTGGTCGCGTTCCTGTTCGCGCTGGCCGTGGGCTTCGTGCTCCGCTTCCAGCAAGGCCGCTGGAAAACCATGCGCGTCATCGAGCACACGGCCGCGGATATCGAACTGGAACCGGAAGCCGCAGTGATCTAGATCGCCGGAACTACCGAACTGGTTCGCATTGCCGACGAGCGACTTTGCAGTACCTGCGAGGAGTGGGGATTTCCTCAGTTGCCTTCCGCGGCGCCCTCGGCCAGCGCTTCTGCGTCGTCCTGTGTATACGTGCGCTCGCGGTACAGCATCGACACGAACACGAACAAGATCGCAACAACACCCATCAGCGCGGCAAACATCCAGTAATAGTCGGGCCCACTGATGCGCGACTTGCCCTGCTCGTCCTGGATGAACAGGTTGATCATCGCCGTGATGCCGTTGCCGGCTGAGACCGCCAGCAGCCATAGTGCCATCACGACCGACTTGAGTCGTGGCGGCGCCTGCGTGTACGAAAACTCCAGACCGGTGACGGACACCATCACCTCGGCCGCCGTAATCACGGCATATGCCACAAATTGCCAATAGATGTGTGGTGTCGCTCCGTCGCTGATCCATTGCTCGATCACTGCCGACAGGCAAAACGAAGCCGCCGTCAGAACGAAGCCGATGCCGATCTTGCGAAGGTACGTGAGCTTGAACACTCGATCGATGGCAGGATAAATAACGTAAGAAAAGATGGGAATGAACGTCAGAATCATGATCGGGTTGGCGGCATGCGTCTGCGCGGCGGAGATCTCCGTACCGAACAGCGTGCGATCCATCTTGTCGGCCTGCAGGATCCAGGCAGAGCCCGTCTGGTCGTAGAGCGCCCAAAAGAACGCCACGAAGGCGTAAATCACGAGCAACTTGCCCAACACCGCCAGCCCTTGGCGGCTGAACGCCTCGCGCAAGAACCCCAAGCCGCCGGGCGGCACGTGAGCGAACTTGTGCCGTCCCATCCAAAATACCAGCGTCGCCAGCGCCATGAAGATTCCCGGCACTCCGAACGCCCAACTCGAACCGTAGTGATCCAGCAGCCAAGGGGTCAACAGCGTCGAAAAGAACGCCCCGAAATTGATGGAAAAGTAGAACCACGAATACACCTTCTCGAGCAGGTGCTTATTCTGCGATCCGAACTGGTCGCCCACGTTGGCGGATACGCATGGCTTGATGCCACCCGAGCCAATGGCGATCAAAGTCAACCCGATGCCCAGCCCCAGGCGAGTTTCGTCCATCGCCAGCGCCGCATGTCCGGCACAATACACCACCGACAAATAGATGATCGTGCGATACTTACCCAGCACTGCGTCCGACAACAGCGCGCCCATCGTCGGAAAGAAGTAAACACTCGACAGAAACAAGTGGTACCAATACTTGGCCTCCTCATCGCCCATCACCGCCAGGCTGCCCGACGAATCCATCAGATGCTTCGTCATGAAGACGATCAGGATGGCCCGCATGCCATAAAAGCTGAAGCGTTCGGCGGCCTCGTTGCCGACGATGTAACCCACGCCCGGAGGCATGCGGTCCGTAGCGATCGGCGTGGTACGATACTGCGTTGCTGCCATGAGTTACTCGGCGAGGGGTGAGGAGAAACTGGTGGTGTGAGTCACAGGGGCGATGCTCTACGAATTATCGCCATCCAACATTCGTCCGAGTCCGCCCAGCACGGAGCCTTCGCCCTTGTTGGCGCGGCCGGTTTGCGGCGCGGCGGCGACGATCCTGCCGGCCAGGCGCGAGAACGGCAGCGATTGCAGCCACACCTCACCCGGGCCGGTGAGCGTTGCCAGGAACAATCCTTCGCCACCAAACAACGTGTTCTTGATGCCGCCCACCAGTTGAATGTCGTAGTTCACGCTGGGCATCATCGCGACCAGGCAGCCGGTGTCCAGCCGCAGCGTTTCGCCGGCCGCCAGCGTGCGCCGCATCATGGTGCCCCCGGCGTGCATCAGCGCAATACCATCGCCGGTCAGCCGCTGCATGATGAACCCTTCGCCGCCGAACAGCCCCACGCCAATCTTCTTGCGAAACGCGATGCCGATCTGCGTGCCCCGCGCCGCGCAAATGAACGAATCCTTCTGGCAGATCAGCTCGCCGCCCAGTTGGTCCAGGTGCATCGGCAGGATCTTGCCCGGATAGGGCGCGGCAAACGCCACACTTTCCTTGCCCGCCGAAGCCGCGTTCGAAAACGTGGTCATGAACATACTCTCGCCGGTCATCACGCGCTTGCCGGCCGCGGCCACCTTGCTCCAGAATCCGCCGCCCGGCGCCGACGGATCGCCAAACACCGTGTCCATCTGGATGCCGCGCGTCATGTACATCATGGCGCCGGCTTCGGCGATCACCATCTCGCCCGGGTCGAGCTCCACCTCGACGTACTGCATCTCGGAGCCGAAGACCTCGTAGTCGATTTCGTCCGAGCGACCGGCGCCGGCCTTCGGTGGCGGCGTGGGCGGACGGCTCGCCCCCGGCGCCAGTGCCGCCACGTGCCGGGCCTCGGTCCAATCGGTCGTCTCCGGCCCATAGACCAGCGTCCGGCCGCCAGCAACTCCCGCCAGGCGCGAGCGCAACTCGTCCAGCGTCATCGGTCCAATCGACTGTCCATTCGCGGCATAGAACCAATCGGCGTTGGCAGGCATGGCAGGGCTATTCCTTGTCGTGGGCGACGGCGCGGTCTCCAACATAGCAATTCGTGGGTCTTACGACCATATTGCTCGCACTCTCCAGACAGCCAACATGGGCGGCAACGCCTACGCTGTCTAGAATACAATGCTGATAGAATGAGCTGCGTCCCCTCGTACGGAAACCATTCGCCCATGCACCACGAACCTAGTCGCGAGCGCTTCGACCGCTATCGGCGCGAAATTGTCGAAAAGCGCCGCGGCAACGCAATACCCAACGATCAGCGGCAGCCATCCCCGCACCACCCCCGCTCGTTCTGGCGATTGCTCGTCGAGTTCTGGGGGCTCTTGCGCGGGCATCGCGGGCCGGTGATCTTTGCATTGGCCACCGTCACGTTCGCCACGCTGTTGTCGCTCGTCCCGCCGGCGGCCACGAAGATCACCATCGACAACGTGCTCGGCGGCAAGCCGCTCGCACCGCCCTGGTCGAACATTCTGCCCACGCCCGACAGCCGCTGGCAACTGCTGGTTTGGCTGGCGCTGGGCGTGGTGGTCATTTCGCTGGTCGAAGCGGCGCTGCGCCTGTGGGGACGCTGGTACGCCACGCGCACGGTCAACAAGATGCAAGCCGCCACCCGCAAGCGCGCCTTTCAACATGCCGTGCGTTTGCCACTGCATCGTGTGCATCAAATCAAGAGCGGAGGCGTGGCCAGCATTCTGCGCGAAGATGCCGGCAGCGTTGCCGAGTTGATCTTCAGCATGCTCTACAATCCCTGGCGTGCCGTGATTCAGTTGATCGGCAGCCTGTTGATTTTGTCGTGGATCGACTGGCGACTGCTGTTGGGATCGCTGGTCGTCGTGCCCGTCGTGGCGCTGACGCACCGGACTTGGATCGCCCGCATCCGCCCCTTGCACCGCGACATCCGCCTGCAACGCCAAGACATCGACAGCACGGCCACCGAGTCGTTCGCCGGCATGCGCGTGGTCCGCGCCTTCGGGCGACAGCGGAGCGAAACCGGGCGATTCACCCGCAACAACCACTTCATGGCTCGGCAGCAATTGCACGCCTGGTGGTGGGCGCGGCTCATCGAAATCGTCTGGGAAGTGCTCATCCCGCTGGCTTCCGCGGCGCTGTTGCTCTACGGCGGCTGGCAGGTGCTTAACGGCGACCTCGAACCGGGCGACCTCGTGATGTTTTTGTTCTATCTTGCCATGCTGCTCGGACCGTTGGCAGTGCTGGCCAATAGCGCCGCCGCCTTTCAAAGCAGTCTCGCCGGGCTCGACCGCGTGCTCGACCTGCTCGGCGAGCCGACCGAGATGGAGAACTCCGAGGGCGCAATGTTGATCCGCAAGCAGGACGTCGCCGGCCACGTGCGGCTGCGCGACGTCAGCTTCCGCTATCCCACGGCCAGCGAGCTCGTGCTGCGCGACGTCGACCTGGAAGTGAACGAGGGCGAAACCATCGCCCTGGTCGGCCGCAGCGGCGCCGGCAAGACCACGCTCACCAATCTCGTCGCGCGATTCTATGACCCCACTGTCGGCAGCGTCGAGCTCGATGGAGTCGACCTGCGCGACATCGACGTCGAAAGCTACCGCCGACTGCTGGGCATCGTCGAGCAGGACGTGTTTCTCTTCGACGGCACCGTGGCCGAGAATCTCAGCTATGCCGTGCGTGGCACCACGCGTGCCGAGCTCGAAAGGGCCGCCCGCGCCGCCAACGCGCACGAGTTCATCGTGGCCCTCGACCATGGCTACGAAACCATCATCGGCGAGCGCGGCGTGCGCTTAAGCGGTGGGCAGCGCCAGCGCATCGCCATCGCTCGGGCATTGTTGGCAGATCCGCGCATCCTGATCCTGGACGAAGCCACCAGCAACCTCGACAGCGAAAGCGAGCGGCTGATCCAGCAGAGCCTGCTCAGGCTGATGCAGGGCCGCACCTGCTTCGTCATCGCCCATCGCTTGAGCACCATTATCCATGCCGATCGCATCGTGGTGCTCGAAGCCGGTCGCATCGTGCAAGTCGGTTCGCACCACGAGCTGTTGTCGCAGGAGGGCCCGTATCGCCAGATGGTCGACATCCAGACCCTGGCCGATGGCCCGCTCACCGAACCGGCCGAACGGTAGAGAGACGTGTTCAACGCGGCGTTGATCGCCCACCTTGGCCGTCGGTCGCACTTAGCTCCCGGTCAGTGACCAAGGGCGCCGACGCCCGTCATTCGCGCCGCCCGACCATTAGCGATTTGTCGCACGCGCTGCGCGCGGCTATCATGGGGGACTGAGTTACCGGCCGATCCCGGCGGCGCAGGAAATTCCCGCCGCGCCGGCCGCCACGCCCCGGCATCCTCTGGATCGAGAGCACGATGCACCAGCGAACTCGACTTCGCCGTCTGACGCGATGCTTGTCGTTGCTGGCCGTAGAGTTCGTGGCGATCGCGGTCGTCAGTTCAGCGGCCTGGGCCGGCGATGCCCCCGCGTTCAACTCGGGCGACTGGCCCTTTTGCCCTCCAGCT
>JBBDYK010000368.1:0-2209 GCA_040901665.1 Pirellulales bacterium
CCCGGGCATCAGTTGCTCGGCGCCGGTATTCTCGATCTCGCAGCGCACCGTGACGCTGCGCGTGGCCTGATCGACGTGGGGATAGATGAACGACAACTTGCCGCGGAACGTCTTGCCTGGAAACGCCGGCGTTTCGGCAGTGACGGCCACGTCGGTGGTGGACGCGTTGTCTTGCTGGTGGATATTTTCCAACGGCAGCGCCGCCATGTCGTCTTCATAAACCTGCGCTTGAATCCACACGGTCGACAAGCCGGCCAGGTCGTAGAGCGGCGTACCCTCGCTGACATACTGGCCTTCTTGCACGTACTTGCGAATGATGTGGCCGCTGATCGGCGAGCGGATGCGCAAGTGGATCTCGGATTTGCCCGCAGCCAGCGCTTCATCGATCTGATCGTCCTCGATGCCGAACAGCTTCAGTCGGTTGCGCGCGCTGGCCATCAGATCGGCCTGGCCGGCTTGCTGGGCGTCGCGCAAATTCTGCATCGTGACGTTCAACTCGGGACTGTAGAACAGCGCCAAATCGTCGCCGGCCTTGACGAAGCGGCCCGTCTCGTTGGCGTACAGGTCGTCGATGCGTCCGTCGACGCGCGCCGCCACGCTGCGTTGCAACCGCTCGTTGAAATCGACGTATCCTACCGCCGTGATGGCTTTCTTCAGCGGCACGAATTCGACCGGAAAGGTCTGAATGCCGGCCAGCACGACGCGATACGGCGAAAGCTGCACCCGGCTGACCGTGCCCGCCGGCAGCACCACGTCCTGCTGTTCCCCCTTCTTCCGCTTGGACAGCGGCATGAAGCAGATCGGGCACTTTTCCTTGTTGGTCGGTCGCACGACCGTCGGATGCATCGGGCAGAAAAACTCGAAGTCGCCGCCGGCCACCGTTTCGTAGTCGCTCGGTCGCGTCCAACGATCGTAGTACGCCAACAGCGTGTCCCATTGCGTGATCACGACTCCGATGACCAAGAGCACTGCGATGAAGCGCAGCCGCGCCAGCTTGACCAGGATGATGAAGTCGAACCACCACCAGGCTTTTCGCCAACCGGTCAATCCCGGTGGTGCGCGCAGCCCGCCCTCGTCGATCGGCTCGTCCGGCGCAAAGTTCCGATTGTGGTCATCGTCGTAAGTGGCCATCACGAAGTTCCTTCGCTGAGTAGTCGCGTTCGCACGCTCGTTCAAAGGGCAGCCGTGGCGCCGTCGGCTCAACGCGAACGTTGAGTGCTAACCCGCCAGCATGCCACGGCTGCCGTGTTTCGGCAGTCCGCGGGCAGTCGCCATTTCGACGCGCAAAAGCGCACGGCATTGCGCGTCGACGTCGTCGGATGAAATCGGCTCCACCAGAGCGGTGGATTTCAAGATGCGCGCGCAGTGCTACTGGCGCGCCGGCAGATCAGGTCTGCATGCGAACGTGTTGCGTTTGCAACGTACCCGCGGGCAGCGAGAAAGAAATGCCCGTCGCGATCGTGTGCGATTCGAACGTTTTGCTCGATGCCGGTTGACCGCTCCCTGCGTCGAGAGCCCAGGCGAGGTGGCGCTCCTGCTGGTCGCGCCGTTGGGGCACTGCGGGCGCCGGCTGCTCGCTCGACGAATCGGCCGCGCAACAGGCCATGCCGCAGCTTGTGCCATCCACCGACGGGCAGCAGCAGCTTGGCGCGGCAGCTTCCGCCGAGGCAGTGCAAGTACCGGCCGCGCAACTCGCCGACGTGGCCAGCACGGGCGCGGCGCCGATCGCCAGCACCAGGCAACCTGTGATAGCACAGCGGATTGGCAGCAAGACCGAAGTCATTAGTCCAAGGCGATCCACAGCGATTCGATGGCTCAAACTCTTCCACAATACTACAACCCCCCGCAGCTTACGGCAACCTGAGTCGCCGCCGGAGATCCTGGGCAGAGTTTTCCGGTCGTCCCCGCAGCCATCAAGTTCGACCGCCGGCATATCCGATGCAACCGGATATCGTCCTTCGGGGCGAACCCCATCTGCTAACCCGCCAGCCAGCAATCCCATCTCCCTTCATCCGGGTAGACCCATGGCGTTTGTCCCGCAAACGGACAACCGCGCGCAGAGGGCTGCGCGCCGGTGGTTGGCTGACTGTCTGTTGAAAAATGCCGTCGTGGCCTTGGCCGCATGGTCGGGCTGCGGTGTTCGGCACGATCAGGTTTCCGCGGTGGAAATCATTCGCCCGGCAGCGCAAGCGGCCGTGCTTGCGGCCCG
>JBBDYK010000368.1:2219-10707 GCA_040901665.1 Pirellulales bacterium
GCCGCTTGCGCCGCTGACGTCGCACGGTGTGCGGCGACTACCCCCGGTCACCGCGGGTCTGCCAGTCGGCGACGGGCTGCTCCGTCGAGCGGTGTCGCCCACGAGTTGGTCCGAAGTAGCGCAAGCAAGCTCGCGCCGCGGCGCCGAATTGCTTCCCACCTCGATCGCCGCCACTCCGCCCAATTGGATCCACGATCCGCTGGCCGATCGCGGAGAGCTCTCGCTGCCGGCGCTGGTCGAGGGCGTGCTGGCGCAGAACCGATCGCTGCAAGCTTCCATCGCCGCCTGGCGCGCCGCCGCCGAACGCTATCCGCAGGCGGTGGCGCTCGATGACCCGATGTTCATGGGCATGATCGGACCGGCCTCGTTCAATTCCGACAGCGTGATGCCGGCCTATCTCGTCGGTGGTTCGCAAAAACTGCCCTGGTTTGGCAAGCGACAACTGCGCGGACAAAAGGCCTGCTTCGAGGCGCGGGCCGCTTCCTTCGACGTCGGCGACACGCGCCTGCAATTGATCCAAGCAGCGCGGCTGGCTTTCTATGAATACTATCTGGCCCAGCGCCAGTTGGAGCTCAACCAGACGAACCTGGCCGCGGTGCGGGCGTTTCGCGAGGCGGCCGTCAGCCGCTACGAGCAAGGGCAGGTCACGCAACAAGACATCCTCGACTCCGACGTCGAACTGGCCCAGCTCGATCGGCGGCAGTTCGAGCTGACGGCCAATCGCGGCGTGGCCATCGCGCGCATCAACACGCTGCTGCACCGCGCGCCGGACTTTCCGCTGCCCCCCTCGCCCAAGCAGCTCGCGCGTCTGGCCGAATTGCCCCCGCCCGAGCTGTTGCGGCAACTTGCGATCTCCAATCGCCCCGACCTGGCGGCCATTGTCTCACGCCTGTATGCCGAGCAGACGGCCGTCGATCTGGCCAACAAGGACTACTATCCGGACGTGGAGCTGGTGGCCCGCTACGATGCGTTTTGGCAAGAGTTTCCCTTGCGCACGATGATCGGCATCAACGCCAACATTCCCATCTATCGCAAGCGGCTCGACTCGGCGACGCGCGAGGCCGCCTTTCGCGCCAGCCAGCGCCGGGCCGAGTACGAGCAACGCATCGACGACATCAACCGCGACGTGCAAAGCCTGTACGACAAGTTGCGTGCCAGCCAGGGCCTGGTCGAGTTGTACCAGCGCCAGACGGTGCCCGCCGCTCAGCAGAGCGTCTCAGCCGCCCGCGCCGGATACATCGCCGGCAAGCTCGACTTCCTCCGCCTGATCGAATCCGAGCGCCGCCTGATCGAGATTCAGGATCAGCAGCAAGACGTTTTGGCCGGCTATCACAGCCTGCTCGCCGAGACCGAGCGCGTGGTTGCCGGCCCGCTGCCAAGCCCCGCCACGCCGGAAGAGTTGCCACTGAAAGTGCGCGTGGAGTAGGGCGTTGCGCGCGTAGCGGCCGTCCCAGTTCACCACAGCCGAACTGGCAGCGTTTCCATGCCGCGGGTGCCGGGTTGGCGGGACCAGCGGACTTGATCGCGGGGGATGGCCAGCTCGAGTTGGGGAAACCGCGTCAGAAGCTGCTCCAGTGCGATCTCGGTCTCGGCGACCGCCAGCTTCAGGCCCAGGCAGATGTGCGTGCCGGCGCCGAACGCGACGTGCGGATTGGGATGTCGTTTGATGTCGAAGCGCTCGGGGTCGTCGAACCGTCGAGGGTCGACGTTGGCCGCGGCCAGCAGGGCCAGGATCTTTTCGCCCCGCTTTAGGGGCTGCCCGTGCCAGTGGATGTCGCGAATCGGCATCATCGGCTTGGTCGTTTGCACCGGCGACAGGTAGCGCAACATTTCGTCGACGGCGCCGCCCACTTGCGACCAGTCGGCCATGAGCGCCTGTTGCTGCTCGGGATAGCCCAGCAACGTGTAGATTCCCGCCCCGATCAAATGCACGGTCGTAATATGGCCGGCGAACAACAGCAGCAGGATCATCGACAGCATTTCGTCCTCGCTCATCCGCTGGCCGTCGTGCTCCGCAGCGACCAGCGCGGAAATCAAACCTTCCTGGGGTGCACGTTTGGCGGCCGCGATTTGTTCGCGCGTGTAACCCATGATGCGGCGAATGCTGCCAAACATCTTGAACATTCCCACGAGCGAAGGGCTGTTGGCGATTCTCTCGGCCTGCTTTACGAACATCGGACGATCGGCCCGGGGCAACCCCAACAGCTCGCAGATGACGGCCAACGGAAAGGGCCGCGCCAGTCCGGCAACCAGGTCGACCGGCTGTCCCATTTGCCGGTACGCGGTTTCGAGATCATCCAGCATCTGCGTGGCGATGGCGGTGAACCTGGGACGCAGTTGTTCGACGTTGCGCCGTACGAACGCCTGCTCGACCAGGCTGCGCAGACGACGATGATCCGGCTCGTCGCGGATGATCATGCCTTCGGTCATCGGTTTCAGCGAGCGGGGAAACCACCAGGGCAGATTAGCCCCTTTCTTCAAGCCGGCCGTGCGCGGATCGCGCACGAAGGTCTCGCGGTCGCGCAACAACTCGTTCACTTCGTCGTACCGCGTGACGGCCCAGAAGCGGCCGATGAACGGGTATTTCATCCGCACCAGCGGCCCTTGCGCGAGCATCTCGGCCAAGGTCGGATAGGGATCCCGCTTGTACTCCTGCGAGCCGATTTCGAATGTCCGTGCCTTCATGGATGAGGTCTCGCGACGGTGAACCTGCCACGACCCATTCTATCCCCGCCGATCGAATGTCCACACCAGCGCCCGCGCGATGGTACGATAGCTGGAAGGAATCCGCCACGACGATTGAGTTCTGCAACGCTCGAGCGGCGGCGCGATTGACAGGACTCAGCGAATTCAGCCTCCCAAGTGCACAGCAGCCATGAAGCGGCAAGCTCGCAAAGCGTCGGCACGCTCCTCGGCCACGCGGTCGCTCCCCGCGAGCTATCGCACGCTGTTGCTGGCGGCCGTGCTGGTGGCGATCACCGCCAACGCCTATGCCCCGGTGTTCCGCTGCGGCTACATTTGGGACGACGATTCCTACGTCACGCGCAATGACACGCTGCATTCCGCCGACGGATTGCGTCGCATCTGGTTCGAGGTGGGGGCCACGCCCCAGTACTATCCGCTCGTATTCACCAGCTTCTGGATCGAATATCAACTATTCGGTCTCAACCCGGCGGTCGGTCACGCGATCAACGTGCTGTTGCATTGCGCTGCCGCGCTGCTGGTGTGGCGGGTGCTCTTGGCATTGGGGCTGCCGGCGCCCGTGGCCTGGCTCGCCGCCCTGATCTTCGGCATCCATCCGGTACACGTCGAATCCGTGGCTTGGATCACGGAGCGCAAGAACGTACTGTCGGGCGTCTGCTATCTGGCGTCGCTGTTGGCCTATTTGCAATTCGATGAGCGCGACCGCGCGCCCGAGGATTCGCAGCAACACCAGCGGCGCTGGCGATACTATGCGCTGGCTGTGATCCTGTTCGTCGCGGCGCTGTTGAGCAAGACGGTCACTGCCTCGTTGCCCGTGGCGATCCTGCTGCTGCTGTGGTATCGATATGGGCGAGTGAGGCTCGGCGACCTCGCGCGAGTGGTTCCATTTGTCGCGCTGGGAATCGGTCTGGGCCTCGTGACCGTGTGGCTGGAGCGCCATCTCGTGGGCGCCGTCGGAGAAGAGTGGAACCTGTCGCTGGTCGAGCGCGTGCTGCTGGCGGGCCGCGCGGCCTGGTTCTATACCTGCAAGCTCCTCTGGCCGCATCCGCTCATCTTTGTCTATCCGCGCTGGAACGTCGATGCGGCGGTCGCATGGCAGTATTTGTATCCCGCCGCGGCGCTTGGGCTGGTCGCACGGTTGTGGATCAAGCGCTCCGCGCTCGGCCGTGGTCCGTTGGTCGCGGTTCTTTTCTTCCTGATATCGCTCGCACCGGCGCTGGGTTTTGTCAATGTTTTCCCGATGCGATACAGCTACGTAGCCGACCATTTTCAGTATCTGGCCAGTCTGGGAATCATCACCCTGATGGCGGGCGTTGCCTGGCAGGTCTATGGCTACGCCGCCGAGTCCGCGCGACCCGCCGTCGCGTTGTTCGGCCTCGTTTGCCTTGCCACGTTGGCCACGCTCACCTGGCGACAGATTGACGATTATGTCGATATCGAGACGCTGTGGCGCAACACGTTGGCAAAGAACTAAAACGCCTGGATGGCCGCGCACAACCTGGCCGTCTTGCACATGGAAAGGCACGAACTGTTCGCAGCGGAGCGATACTTCCTGCAAGCCGTGAAGATCCGCCCCGATCATGCCCGCGCGCTGAACAACCTGGGGCTCATCAGTCTCGCCAAGCGCGATCTGCCGGGTGCGATTCGCCACTTCGAATCCGCCATCCAGTCCGATTCCGACTTCATCGGCGCGCGCATCAACCTCTGCCGAATCCTGCTGTTGACCGAGGGTGATCTCGAGCAAGCCCAAGAGCACTACCTGCGCGCGCTTGGGGTCGACGCGAGCGTTGCCGGCGCTCAGGAGCAACTGGCCCTCGATCTCGTCCGCGCCGCCGATCGCGACACGGCCCAACGGTTTGTTCAGGAAGCGCTGAAGGTCAGGCCGCAGTGGACAATGTTGGTCAACGAATTGGCCTGGAGCCTGGCGACCCATCCGTCTGCCGAGCGCCGCGATCCGGCCCGTGCCCTGGAGTTGGCCCAGCAGGCCGTCGCAATGAGCGACGAGCGCAACGCCAAGGTTCTCGATACCCTGGCCGCCGCCTACGCCGCCAACAACGATACTACTCAAGCCGTCGACACCGCCCAGCAAGCGCTGCGGCGCGCACGACAAACCGGAAACGCGGACCTGGCTGGCGCGATCGAATCCCGCCTCAAGCTCTACCGGCAGGGTGAAGCGTACATTGCCGCACCCGAGCCGGCGAATTGACGCTGCGGACGTACGCTTCAATACCAAGAGCAACGAGCCACGACGACAAGACGTGCAGATGGCGAATCTCGCTCGATTGAGCCCAGCGATCGCTCAATCCTCCCGTCCGACCGGGCGACCGCGCGGAATGATGTCGGCGAGCTGAGCCGCAAGCTTTTCGATCGTCGCCGAATGCACGCTTTGACTCGCCAGGTTGACCGTCTCGGCCGGGTCGTCTTCATGATCATAAAGCTCCCGCGCCACGACGTGACCGTCGTCGGCTGCGCTGCCAGCGGCGCGCCATTCCGTGTAGCGATAGCGAACGGTGCGCATCGAGTAGCCCATGGCCACCAACGGCTCGTCGTCGCCATAGTAGGCTGGCCGCGGATGCTGTGTGATCGCGGCCTGCTTGACTGCCGCCGCCGGGTCGTCCAGCAGCGGCCGCAGGCTCACGCCTGCCAATTGCTTGGGCGCCGGCAGTCCGCACAAATCGGCCAGTGTCGGATAGATGTCCACCAACTCGACCAGCGCGGCGCAGCGCTGGTCACCCGGATGCTGTGGCGTGGCGATGATCAGCGGCACGCGCGCGTCGAGTTCGAAATTGGACGTCTTGGCCCACAGCGCGTGCTCGCCCAGGTGATAGCCGTGGTCTGACCACAAGACGACAATGGTATTTTTGCGCAAGTCGAACTGATCCAACGCGTCAAGCACTTTGCCGATTTGCGCGTCCGCGTAGCTCGTGGCCGCATAGTAGCCATGCCGTAGCGCCAACACTTCGTCCGGCGTCGGTCGACCGTTAGGCCGATCGCCAAACGCCCGCAGGATCTCCCGCGCATCGTGCATGGCCAGCGGCGGCACGCCGATCGGCGGCCGCGGCACCAGCGGCGGGCTGATGTCCGCGCGATCGTACAGATCCCAATAGCGCTTGGGGGCGTTGAATGGCGAATGGGGCTTCCAAAAGCCCACCGCCAGGAAGAACGGCCGGTCCTTCAGTTCCCCAAGCGCTTTGACCGCCAGCTTCGCTACCCGCCCGTCGAAGTATGCCTCGTCCGGCACGTCGCGCATCTCGGTCTTCGGCACGTTCGATTGGTCGGGCGGAACGCCCCCTTCGACCACCGCCTGGTCCATGCCGTGATTGGCATAGTGCATCGCGGCCGGCACGGTCCATGAAACAGGGTCTCCCTGATATGCGTCCTGCCGCCAATTGTGAAACACCTTGCCGATATTCTGCGTGTGATAGCCGTGCTGCTTGAACCACTGCGGCAGCGTGACCACGTCGGGCAGGTGTTCGCGAAAGTGCGTGGGCAAGTCCCACACCCGCAACGTGTCGGGACGCAAGCCGGTCAACAGTGATGCCCGCGACGGATTGCAAACTGCCTGCTGGCAATATGCGCGGCCAAACACCGTGCCGCGCGCAGCCAGCCTGTCGATGTTGGGCGACTTTACGATCGTGTCCCCGTAACAGCCCAACTCCACCCGCAAGTCGTCCACCGCGATGAACAGCACGTTAGGCGGCTGCGCGCCATGGGTCCATTCGCGCGCGAGCAGGCACGCCAGGCCAACGAACAATCGGGCCGCGTGACGCATCATCGCAAGTATCCTCAGGGCTCGTTGTCCACGCACGGTATGACGTATCGTGGCGCGCCGCCCTGAGAATGTCAAAAACCGTGGCGTTGGGTCACGGCTGCGCCGAAACGGCCGCGGACTGATCGGCCGGTGGGGCCGCCTTGTCGGCCGGTGCATTGGCGCCTTTCTGGCGATCCTGTTCCGCGAGCAGGGCTGCCAGGTTCGGCGTCTCGTCGACGCTGGTGCGCACGAACCAGCCGATCATCATCTCTTCCCAAGTCTGCTCGCCCCAGCCGACCGGTTGAGTCGGGTCCGGATTGGCAAGGTTTTCTTCCGAGTTGTCGAAATGGGCCACGCAGTGCAGTCGGGCGCCCTTGGGCACGAACTTCGGCTCGGCCAGCACGTACGTGTTTTGCCAATTGAAGTCATAGCGCGGAATGTCCAGCAGCGTCTCGACCCGGCCGTCGGGATACTGCAGGTCGTAGCGAAAAGCTTTGCCGCGCAAGTGCAGGTGCGGCATGAACGACAGGATCAGCGTGTCGGACGCGAACTTCCGCCACGCCGGCACTGCGTGGTTGCCATCGCCCGCAGGGATCTCGAAATCGTGGTTGATCGCCAGGTCGGTCTGCACTTCGCGATTGACGCTTGCCGGATCGGCGAACACCAGCCCCACGCTGCTCAGGTCTTGTTGTTGAGCGCCGTTGGCCGTGTAGTGCATTTGGAACAGCAGCTTCGATCCGGCCCGAATGCGCTTGGCCATGCCCGGCGCCAGTCGCGTGGGCGGATTGCCCGGCGCGGTGCCCACCAGCAGATCGCGCGAGCCCATGCCCTCGCCCATCTGCTTGACGGGTGCCCCCGGCGGCACGATGAATACGATGATGTGGTGTACGACCGCGTTGTTGCCCGGCCGCGCTTCCGCCTCGCTGACCCACACGTCCTCGGTGAACTCCGGATCCGCTACGAAGTATTGATACTCCACCTTACCTTCGGCAGGCACTTCGAACAGTTTGTCCGCCATGGCGATGACGCGGTCGGGCGGCGCGATCTGCCAGCCGGACGTGAATTGCTTTGGCGCCGGAAGGTCGCTGGGATCTCCTTCGGGCGCGCCGGCGGCCACCCAATCGGCGATCATTTGTTTTTCCTCGTCGCTCAAACGGCTGTCGTTGGCGAAATGCCCGATAGCGGGATCCGCATGCCAGGGCGGCATGCGCTGCTCGCGCACCACTTCGTCGATCATCGGCGCCCAGCCCACCACTTCCGCGTAGTTTGACAAACTGAACGGCGCGATCTCTCCCTCGCGATGACAGTGCACGCAACGATCCTGGAACAGCCGCGCGATTTGATTCGAGAAGGTCACCTCGGCTTGCTCGTCAGCGGCTTGTACGCGGCCGATCAAGCAACCGGGCGCTCGCGTCACCGATTCAGCCACGTCGTTGCCGGCCAGCAATTGCTCGATCGCCTCGGCCAATTCACGCTCCACAGCCTGCTTGCGCTGATAGCCGACGCCGGTCTGAAAACCGTACTGATCGTCGATTCGCCCGCGATAGCGCACCACGCGCTCGCCGTCGAGCACGAATGCTTCGGGCGTGCGCTCGGCGCGAAACTGGTCGGCCACGCCATTGCCAGAGTCCTTCAAGAACGGAATCGTTAGTTGATACGTGCGGGCAAAATGAGACATCTCGGCCAGCGAATCCTGGGCGTTCGAATCGATGGCCAGAAACACCACGCCGCGCTTGCCGTATTCCTGCGAAAGCTCCGAAAGCCGCGGAGCGTACAGCTTGGCCAGCGGGCATTCCACGCCCATGAACACCACCACCACAAGCGGCGCATCGCGCAACTCGGCCAGCGAGACCGTCACCCCCTGCAAGTCCTTTAGTTCGAATCGCTCGACCGCATGGCCCACCGTCGGGGGTTGCTGCGGCGTCGCGGCAGCGACCGGCGAACAGCTCACGCCAAGGACCAGACCAACACACGCCAAGACCGCCGTGATCATGCTCGTTGGACGCATCGTACTCGAGCCTCGCCAAAAGTGGG
>JBBDYK010000369.1:0-10663 GCA_040901665.1 Pirellulales bacterium
ACTAACGCCAATAACCATCGCCGACTAGTGGACGGCGTTGGGTGGCACTGGCATCTTGCCAGTGCTCGCTCTTTCCTACAGCCTACGGCCTACCGCCTACAGCCTTCTTCGCCCGATACGCCCCAATCGCCTCCATCGCCACGTCGCGATGCTCGCGAAGCGCCGCGGCCGTCGGCGGCGCGTAAAGCTGCGGGTGCGTCCACACCCGATAGTCCATCGCCATCGAGTGCTGCCACCACAGGTCTGACAGGCTCATCACCCAGCCGCTATGCGGCAGCGGGATGGCAATACTCTCGCCGATGAAGTTCGGATTCGACCCGGTGGGTTCGCCTACCAGAATCGCCTTGGTGCGCCGTTCCAAATCGCTGGTCGTGTTCTGCGCTGCCGAGAACGTGCGGCGCCCGATGATTAAAAACAACTTGCCCGGCTCTTGCAGCTTGTCGCAGCGAATGATCCCTTCCAAGAGCGGCACGTTCGTGAACGTATCGCCGCCCCCGTTATGCCGCAGGTCGATCACCAGGCCGTCGATCCCGGGCTGCTCTACTGCCTCGAACAACCGTCCGCAAAACTTGGCAAACGGCTCGGCCGAGTCGTTGCCGATGCCGTTGATCTGGCAATACACCAGTCCCTCGTCCGGCCGTGACTCGAACCAATACATCTTGTGGCGCGCTTCCCAATACTTGGGCAGCGGCTTGTCGCAGCCCGGTACGCTGCGCGCGATGTTCTTTGTGGGAACCTGGCCCTTGACGAACGACAATTCTACATTCCTCTGTTTGCCGGCGGCGTCTTCGATCACCAGCGGCACCGGCCCGTCGCCTTGATGAATGCCCAGGCCGGAAAGGAGCGTTTTCGATTCCAGCAAGTGCGGCGCGATCATCTTGACATTCTGCTCGTTGTCGCGCGAGGTGATGCCGCGCGCCAGTTCGAGCGATTCGTCGATCGAACGATTGCCGATCTTTAGGACCTTGGCGCCCACCAGGTCGGCGTGTTCAGTAATGGCGGCGTCGATATACACACCTTCCGGGAACTCAAAGAACATCACTCCCAGCCAGCCGGGCGGATCGCTTGGGCGAATGTTCGTGTGCCCGTCGCCCAATCGCACCAGGATTTGCTTGAACCGCACCAGAATTTCGTCATCCGACAGCCGCGGGATGTCCGACTCGAGCTGCGCGGCCAGGGAATCGAACTCTTCCTCGCTGGTGATGCGAAACGGCGCGTAATGAATCCGTTTGGCCTCGTGCAGCATATAGCGCAAATCGTGGCGAAAGCCCTCGTCGCGATCGAGCTTCTGCCCGCGATCGGCCCACACCAGCTTGCGAAACGCGTCGTCCTTGAGCAACTCGTCGAAATGCCGCTCGTGAAACTTGCGAATGTCGCGCAGCCCCTCGTCCAGCGACACGCGCGTCCATTTCACGGCTTCGTCGTTCCGCCCCAGCCGGGCATGCGCCGCCGCGATCCCCCAGGCGATCTCGCCGCGATACGCCATCCGCAGCGGCCGCCATTGATACACGCCCAACTCGCGGGCCTTGGTCAGCGACGGGATCGCGTCTTCATACTTGCCCGCCATCAACTGGCAGGTGCCCAATCGCCACCACAAATAACCAACCGTCGGATTGGCCTCGGTCGCCTGCTGAAAACCCTCGATGGCCCGATCCCAGCGCTGCACCAGGTAGCTGCGCTCCGCCTGATCCACCAGCGCCGGAATGTCCACGAACTGGGCAACAGGCGCCTTCACAGCCGCTGCCGACGTCGCCGGGGTCTCGTCGGCCGCCATCAACGCCAGGGTCATCATTAGGGCAAACGTCATGGCAAGTCACTCCACAGAGATTCAATTCAGGCAAATGCGGCACCACAGATGGTGCCACCCGCATCGAGGATGGTGCCACTGGCATTCTGCCAGTGCGCGACCCATTCGTTGTCACTGGCCACTGGCACCTTGCCAGTGCGACAGGCCGCGCCGTTATTCGCCGACCCGGCCGAAATATTGGACGTGCCGTGCGAATTATTCGTCCTCGTGCGGCTGACCCACGGCCCGCAGATACGACGCCAGCCGGGCTTGCAGATCGATCAGGTTTTGCCACTGCCGTTGCTCCAGCGTCACCCGCTCCTCGTCCGGCTTGATCGTCACCGAGGCCAGCAAGTCGCGCACCCGCAGGTGCAGATATTCCAACAGCTCGCACAACTGGGCCGCCTGGCCCGGGCTCAGCCGCTCGGGCAGTTCAGGGGGCAGCAGCGTGTGCAGCGTGCTCTGCACGTCCGGATCGGCGCTCCAGTTGAGCTCGAAATCGAGCGAGCCCGCCGCGGCCTTCTTGCCCTCGTCGTCATAGCCGATCGTGCCCGACATCTCGCCGCGCAAATCGGCCAGCCGCCCGGCAATCTGCTCGCGCGTGCCGAACAGCAGCACCGAGCGGCCGATGGAGATGATGTCTCCAAAGCGCAGGATGCGCAGTTGGATGTCTTCGCCGTTGACCTTGGTGCCGTTGGTGCTTTCCAGGTCGGTGATGACGACCTTGTCCTGATCTTCCTGGATCTTGACGTGAAAGCGGCTCACGCGCTCGTCGTTGAGTTGCAGCGAATTGCCCTCTTCGCGGCCGATGGTGACCGGCGTGGACAACTCTTCATAGACGCGGCCGCGGTCGGCCCCGTCGAGCACGCGTAGTGTGATGCAAGCCATGATGGTCGTTGTGCGCTCCCGCCGGTTGTACGTCGAGCCGCGCTTGCGAAGTGTGCTGCGCCGCCTGCCGCCGCGCGGCCGACAGTCAAGCCAGCCGCCAGGTCGTTCCCACTCGACCGTGCCCGTCATGCGGTCGAGCGCCCACGGCGCACCTGCGCTTATAGCATGCAGCCCGCAGATGCTCAAGCACGCGGCCCAGTGTGCCAGTGCGACCAGAGCGCCGTACTTGTGCCTGAATTCGCAAAGTGTTCCCCATTTTCCCGTAGCTGGAAAGCGCAAGCGTTGGGCCGGTTTTCTTCGCACAGTCGTGGAACTCACCAGCGTCGAACCCGCGATGTTCCCGTCCACTCGCAGCCGCAAGCGTGCCCGTCAGCTTGTCGCCGCCCTCCCCGCCGCGTAAATTAAACGCTAGCCACGCGCCCGTGGCGCAATTGGATAGCGCATCGGTCTTCGGAACCGAGGGTTACAGGTTCGAATCCTGTCGGGCGTACTACTCTCTTTGGCGAGTCGATTGCGATGCAATCTGGCGCATCGCGGCGCGAACTGGCGCACAGCTCGCCACGCGTCGCGGGTTTGCGGATTCGCGATTTTTTCTTGCTCGCCGGCGCTCGGCCGTCCTCGTCGGTGCAATCTGATGCCGACTCGTTCGTCTGCGATGAGAGGCTGCAAAACGCCATCCAAAGGCCACTGCCTTGAGACCCGAAGTTTGAGAACGGAGTCGGATTTTCGGACTAGAAATCAGGCCACCCTTTGTGATAGGTTCCAGAGCATCGACGAGTCGATCGCTGAGCACGGTCACCACGAGTGACCGGGGTATCCGAAGAGCTCGACCGGGTCGCTAAGACCTCGACAACGAGTATCCAGAGAGCCCGTAGCTGGTGCGCGCCAACAAGGCGCGCGCCGGGTGCGGGCTCTTTTTTTGTTGCACGCGTGAAGAGGACATCCATGGACCGTTACCCAAAGACAACGGATGTGGCCTGCGATTCGCCGCCCAGCAAAGCCTGGCTATTCGCACAAGCCATTCTCGGCAAGCCGATTCCACGAATCGTGTCTCCCGTGGCCAAGGCGAGTGCCCGACGCGAGGAACTGACACGGCTTGCGCAATTCTCGTTTCCGCGCGCCAAAGAACTGCGCAATCTGCAAGCCGCCGAACGAGAAGCTCATCGCAATCGCGAGCTGCTGGTATGGGCCGCTCAAATCTCGACCAAGGCCCAACAGAAGCTCCGCGAGATCCAACAGCGCGAATCCCAGGAGCGCAGAGCGTGGCATGCCATCGAGCAATTCGCGGAGTCGGATTCACTTGTTACCGAATGGAACGAGGCCGATCATCCTCGCGCGCCTGAGGGAACGACCATCGGCGGGCAATGGGTTCCCAAGGGCGGCGGTGGGGCAGGGAGAGTCGTCAGCACAGGTCGACCCGCCAGCACCAAAGAGCGCCACGCCAGCGACGACGATGAGCAAAATCCACACATGCTGGAGTTGGCGCATACATGGTGGCAGACAAAGGGTGCGCTTGAGCAAGCCCGTCGCGACATCCAGGAGTTGCCCCGCCGTATCGCGAGCGAACGAGCACAGCTTGGCAGTGGTGGCAGATATGCCTACATCCACTCGCAAAACCTGGCCAAGGCGCAGCAGGATCTGGAAACCGCAAAAGCCCTCGCACCTGAGCTAGAGAAGCAATTGAGCGACCTGGAGCGGCAATACCGCGACTCGGGATACGACGAGATTCCCTATTCTACATTTACGCCAGCAGAGACCATCGTCGGCGGAAAGGGTATCGAGGAAGTGGGGCGGGCGGTCGCCAGGGGCGGCATGCCGGCCGGTTTGCAATCAACCGGCATCGAGTTTGAGATTGCGTCCGCAGGTCTGGCCGGGCCTGCGATCCTGCGGCTCGGCAAGGCAGTGCTCGGCAAAGCGGCGCTGAGAAAGGCGGCAACAAAGGCCGCGACACGATCACGCGCATCGCTTGGACGTTCGACTTCAAAGAATTATCGAAAGACGTTCGTTGATGCCCATCCTGACCGTCAAGGGAAGGTCGTCGTACACCATGGCGTTGAACAGCAAGTGCTCGACCGCTACCCTGGGGTCATTACTGAATCCGAGCTTCATTCTCTCGAAAACCTTCGAGGTATCCCCAAAGGAGCCAATTCCGAAACGCACCTGAGTGAAATCAGGCGAGAATGGAATCGATTCTACGACCAACATCCGACGGCAACGAAAGAACAGTTGCTCGACAAAGCTACCGAGATCGACGAAAAGTACGGGCACCTATTCGACCCACCCATCAGGTAAGAACTATGTTCCATAAACTCGACCCGGAAGTCGCTGGGCATTTTGGCCCTGGCACAATCACCGACAGGTCCACCCATCCTCCAATTGTTCGATCGCTTCACTACGTGTTCGACGGTTGGCTTGGCGATGAATTGCTCACCGCGTTTCCATGCTTCATCGTGACCAAACACATGCAGCAGCTGATCGAGAGCGCAAATCCCTCTGGATGCAGCTTCGAGGACGTCACGGTAAGCAAATCGGACTTGTTTGAAGAACTTCATGCCGGGCGGCAGCTTCCGCAATTCTCTCGATTGGCGATTGACGGAATCGCACAGCGCGATGATTTTGGCACAACTTCAACGGGAGGATCCATGATCGTGTCAGATCGACTCTTGCAAGTGATGAAGCGCGGGCGACTTGACCACTGTGAAATCACCGCCGTCTGAACATCGTTGGTACGACTGAGCGCAAGTTGATTTGTTTCAGCCGCAGTGAGACAGTTTCGGGTTGCTGTTTCTGCTCCGGTTTGTGTTTCTTGACCTTCATCGAGTCTCTCCTTGCCCAATCGGGCGCTAACGACTCTCATGCCACATGGATGAGTTTTCGGGGAGCAAGCCTCCGGGACCAACACGAATTCCATGGAGCAGATGATCCTATGACTCCCGAAATTGAAGAGTTCGCCAAAACCTTGATGCAATGGGCAAGAGGCGCGGCCATTCAAAGCAGCGACATGACACTGCGACCGATGGTAAACGCTCCGGTCGCGAAGCGTTGGAAGAAAGCGGCGAGCGAAATGGCGCCCGAGGATTTCGCACGCGTTCTCATCCCCGATATCGTTGACGACACGGTCTTCCATCTGCTCCGGGCCATCGACGAAGGAAGCCTCCAGCTCGCGTATACGGCTTCCAACGGGACCGTCGTCGATCTTACAGCGGAAGGACTCGGGGAGTTGGCCGGCTGGTACATGGGAAGCGACGGGTGGCGCGCGATGTATTCGAACGAGCGATTTGTCGATGACTTCTCTGATCTGCACGGAGAAGATGTCTCTGGCGCCGAATCGTGATGAAGAGAACGTGGTAGAAACCGCAACACCGCGACTGAGATTACAAGCACCAACGGTCACCGCACCCTCACAGGTCGCTACTGCGAACGTGCAGCTCGCCGCGGTCACCGTGGGCACATCAGACGACTCTGGACCTGTGCGGACGCTAGCGCCATACTAAACGCGACCTCGTAGATTCCCAGATGGGCGGCTGCCTCACGAATTGGTCTCGCGGAACTCGCGTTTAGCCGCCACCAGGCCCAAGCGGGAAACAGATTCACATGAGTCGACTATGCAGCCGGCGCTCTCGTGCCGCGGCCCACGGCTTGGTGCTTGCGTTGTTTTCTGCGGTAGTACCGACGCTCGCGGGTACGTTGCTGGCAAGCGACGAAGCATCCCCCGCGAAAAGGCTCGCAGCCCTTCAACGGGACGTAACTGGCGCTGAGCAAGCCATGATCAGCGCCATTAAGAAGTTGCCTGAGCCCAAGGATCAAACGACGGTCCTCAAGATTTGGGAAGGGTACGCTCACAAGCGTGACGCGGCGTTTGCCGAGATCATTCAAATCGCGGAAGACGCGCCAACGTCTCCAGTCGCCTTTGAGGCGTTGAAGGTGCTGTTTCTGGAGCCGGAATCCTACGACGCCCCGTGCTTCGTACGCGCCCTGGCACTCTTACGGATGCACTACGTTCGAGACCCGCGAATCGGCAAGCAAATTGCCGTTCTCGGTTACTATCTGCCGCACGACAACGAGGCCGGTTTCCAACAGGCCGTCGGTCTGCTCACGGCCGTGGTTGAAAGCAACCCGGATAGGAACGTTCGCGCGCAAGCCGCTCTTGGATTGGCGCGGTTGGCCAAGCGCACGTTTGTCCTGGCAGAGTCCAACAGCGCAGATGATGCCGAACCATTGGCTGCAGCTGCGGAAAATCAACTTGAAAAGGTCCTTCGCGACTACGGGGAATGCGAGAACCTGCGCACGCGCGGGGTTCGTCCTGCAACGGCAACGGTGCGAGGCGAAGTCGAGCCAGAGCTCTATGAACTACGGCATTTGCGCATAGGGAAACCTGCACCCGAGATCGAAGGCAATGATCTGGACGGCGCGCCGTTGAAATTGAGCGAATATCGCGGCAAAGTCAACTTGGTCGTATTCTGGGCAAGTTGGTGCGGCCCTTGCATGGAGGATGTACCCCACGAGCGAGAACTGGTCGAACGGTTCAAAGGCCGGCCCTTCGTGATTGTCGGCATCAACGGAGACGAGGAGATCGAAGCGGCTCGAGAAGCTGTCACGAGACACACAATCAACTGGCGATCATTTTGGAACGGCGCGGAAGGCGCCGGCGGCCCGATTGCGGTTGCATGGAACGTTCGCGGCTGGCCGAAGGTCTACGTGATTGATCACAACGGTGTGATTCGGCACAAATACCTGCGCGGCGAGCGCCTTGATGGTTTCCTGGAGACCATAGTGGCCGAGGCCGAGACGAGCGCGAATGACCGTAACAAGTAATCACACGGCCGACCCGCGGAAACAGGTCGCCCCATAAGTGGCACCGAGCGAGTCAGCTGTGATAGAAACGATGCGTACACGTTGAGTTGTTGGCGTAACGAGCTTTAGTCGATGTCTGCTGACCACGAAGACCGCCGCGCATACTTCGCCAGATCTCTGCCAATGCTCGAACAGGCGATCTCCGAGTTGGATCGGCACGAGCTTTGGGCGGTGTTTCTAATCGATTGCGACAATGATCGGGGAAGGCAGTTTTCGGAATTGGCCATTGGTCGCTCGTTCCAAGCGTTTCAAGGTCCACCGGTCGCAATGGCGAGTTCACTAGCCGGTCACACGTCAGCCAAATTGAGCCATCAGGTTTGCAAAACATGTACATTGGAGGAGGCGCACCGGATCTGCGCTCGTGGGCTGCCCGAGTTGTCACTACCCGACGTGGCCGACGGATGCTTCCTGGCGATTGTCGTACACAACGGCGCCGAGGCGTTCGTGCTTCCGACACTTCGCGTCCCAGACGACTTGCCGGACTTGGATTCATCGCACCTCTCGCCGCAGATCGTCAAGCTGTTGCCGGCGAAACTCTGCCGCGAACGCGAAATCCTGCCTCTCGATTGGCGCGACGGAGAGCTGTATGTCGCGGCGGCAAAATGGGACGAGTCTGTCATTGAAATGGTCAGCTTCACGTTATGCGGCCAGCCGAAAATCCGTCTCGCGATTCGGTCGCGTGAGGCGATCCTACGTGCCATCGAAAAGTACTTTGGCCCTGACGCCACCGGCTGATCGCAAGCGTACCCGATGTGTGCGGCGCTACACGTCGCCACCTGCGGCAGCTTCAACCAGCGTGAGAATCGCCGCCTTGATCGCGTCAGGAAGGCATTCGCACGCGGCCACGATACGCGCCAATTCAGCCGGGAAGTGCGGGGCTTTGGCGGATTCCAAGGCCATCGGAACCTCGCGCCCTCGGCGGCGCGCCCCCAGCGTACAATAACAAGTGTGCGACCGTTATCTCTCAAGGTGCTAACGACGCGCGCTTTCGATGCAACGGACTCCGGCCGAATCCACGACGCAGCCGCACGACGCCACCACCGGTCCCATCACGGTGGCAGGGCAGGCGCTGACGCTCTATACCGAGTCGCCCCCGTTGATCGACGCCATGCTGGCTGACATTCGGCAGGCCAAATCGCGCGTCTGGCTGGAGACCTATATCTTCGCCAATGACGACGCCGGACGTGCCGTGACCGAGGCGCTGGCCGAACGCGCTCGGGCCGGCTGCGACGTGCGGCTGCTGGTCGATGCCTGGGGCAGCTTCAGCACGCCCAACGCGCTGTTCGAGAAGCTGCGCGCCGCCGGCGTTCAGGTGCATCGCTTCCATGCGTTTCTCGAAGCGTTCTACGCGGTCAGCTTTCTGCAAGTGCTCAACCAGCGCGACCATCGCAAGCTGCTGGTGGTCGACGACCAGATCGCCTACTTCGGCGGCATGAACGTGGTGGACCAGCGCGACATTCAAAGCAAGTCGGACGCCAAGCAGCGGCATCTGCCCGCCTCGGCCGGCTGGCGCGACGTGCACGTCCGCATGCAAGGCCCTCGCCAGCCCGAGCTGGCCGCGGCGTTCGAGCGGCTGTGGAATCGCGTGCAACACTTGCCGGCCGGCGATCGCGAGCCGCGCTGGCCCGTCAAGAAGGTGGCCGCGGCGCCGGACGACACGATCTACTTCTTCGATTCCCGTCCGCTCGTCACCAATCGCCGCCCGCATCGCATCCTGGTGCCCCTGTTGCGCCAGGCGCAGCACGACATCACGCTCTCGGTCGCCTACTTCGTTCCGCTGGGGCGCGTATTACGCGAACTGCTGAAAGCGCGCAAGCGCGGCGTGCGCGTGCGGGTCATCTTGCCCGGACAAAGCGACGTCAAGATCGTGCAATGGGCCTCGCGCCACATGTACGACTACTTGCTCCGCCGCGGCGTGCGCATCTATGAACGCAAGGACCGCATGCTGCACAGCAAGGCCATGGTCATCGACGGCTGCTGGTCGATGGTCGGCTCGTGCAATCTCGATGCCCGCAGCCTGCGGCTGAACCTCGAGTTTTTTGCCGTGGCCCGTTCTCGCCCGCTGGCGCAAGCCCTGTTGGACATTTGCGAGCAAGAGATACGCCAGAGCGAGCGCGTGACCGCCGCCCACGTTCGCCGCCGCTCGCGCTGGCAACGCTGGCTCGATCGCACCGCCTGGACCATGCGCAGGTGGCTGTAGCGTCGGCCGTCGGGGTGAAGGTACAGGGTGCCATGCTCACACGCCGCGACAACGGTGGGTGAGCATGTTGCCGCAGCCACAAACGCGGACTGAGCATGCAGGGTGCCATGCTCACACGACGCGCTAGCGGTGGGTGAGCATGCTGACCCAGTCACAAACGCGGCTGAGCATGCTCACGTGCCGTGAGCATGGCACCCACACTCTGGCAACCGGGGCTCACGCGCCGTCAGTCAACTCGAACGAATCGACGAGCTCCGCGGGGATGCGTTTCAACGTGCCGCTGGCGAGATCGACAAAGGCCCATTCCGTCGCGGCCGAAGCCAACAGCGCTCGATCGGCCGCGCGCACGATCTTGTACTCGCGCAGCGACGAGGCCCGCTTCATGCCTGCCACCCAGGTGCGCACGATCACGCCGTCTTGAAGGAACCCCGGCTGCAGATACTTGATCTGGTGCGAGCGCACGACCCACACCTGCCCAAGCTTCTCGTAGCGTTCGGTGGGCCAGCCCTGCACGGCCGAATGCGCCAGGGCCGCCTCGATCATCCAGCTCAAGTACACCAGGTTGTTGACGTGCCCCAGCCGATCGATCGCCTCCGGCCCGATCGCAACCGCATGTTCGTAGATGGCCGGCATGATGGAAACGGTGTGTGGAAACGAAGCGTGTAATCTATGAATTCACAGCGAAACCAAACGACAGCTGCCCCGCCATCGAATAGTTGAGGCACCAGTCGCAATTCCTTGGCACTACATAGTTGTGCTGAGGCGTGGTAAACAGAATAACATAACACTCAAGGAAAGTTCGAAAGTTCATTAGTAAGTTCAGCTTATAGTCATCTCCAAACCAGAATACTTCCCCTTCATCGGCTCCCAATCCACGACTTACTAGTGTAGTGTCACGTAAATAACGGAACTTATGATTTGGTTGCGGGTTTCAT
>JBBDYK010000370.1:0-10608 GCA_040901665.1 Pirellulales bacterium
GGTATGCGCGCTTCTCTTGTGCCTGACGTCCTCGGCGTCGGGGGCTTCCGTTTATCACGATTTTCTGTTCGGCGTTCAGCAAACGTCTAACATCGTGTATGGCACGGGGCCCACGAACAACGGCGCCACGACCATGAACCTGACGTTGGATCTGTATCGTCCGACGATGATCGCCACGCCGGTGCCCACCTCGACGCCCGCAATCGTGCTGGTCCATGGTGGCGGCTTTGTCGGCGGCGACAAGCTGGACATGGCACCGCTGGCCCAGGCCTATGCGGCCCTGGGCTATGTCGTGGCGTCGATCAACTACCGCATGTATTTCGACTTGCCGCCGAACTCGTCCCCCGGCCCCGCCGACGGTTTCACGGCGCCGCCGCCGGGTTACGACACGTTTGCCGACTTGCAGTTGGGCGGCAACGCGATCAATGCCGCGGTGGATGATGCATCGCTGGCCATGGATTGGCTGCGCGATCACGCGGCCGACTACGGCGTCAGCCCGGAGCGAATCGGCATCGGCGGCGCATCGGCCGGCGCGATCACTTCGTTGCTCGTCGGCTATAACAATCCGGGCAACCTGCCGCCGACGGTCGTCCTCAGCTTCATGGGCAGCATGTATGGCACCGAAGCAGCGATTCAACCGGGAGGGCCGCCCGCGCTCTTATATCACGGAGACGTAGACACTCAAGTGCCATACGCTGGGGAAGTTGCCGTCGCCCAGCGAATGACCGACGTCGGCGTGTATCACGAGTTCTATGTGGCGCCAGGAGTCGGACACACGCTCAACCAAGCCATCTTCGCGATGAACTTCGGCAGCGCCTCTCTGCTGCAGCACAACATCGACTTCCTGGCCAACCATTTGGTCCCCGAGCCTGCGAGTCTGTGGCTGGCGGCGTCCGGCGTGGTCGCGCTCGCGGCCATGGCCAGACGGCGAAAACGGAATGACGTGGACGTCTCGCGCGTGAATGGCAACTCTCCTTTATGAAGCCCGCTCTCGCTCAGGTTTGTTCGCTCAGCGCGCCGCTGGAGGCGGATGTTGCGGACTACGCGGCGGGCAAGTGCGCGGCGATCGAGCTGTGGACCGGTAAGCTGGAGACAATAACGGGTCAGAACTCTTTTCCCATTAAATTGTTCTGACCCCTTTTCCAATTTGACCACTTTTCCAATTCGACGACTTACTGGTAACTGTCGGAAGATTTAGATGGACTTGAACGAATTTGAAAAGAATGTGATCAACATGTTGCTTGCTGGCGAGCATCCGGTGTTGGAGACATTGCGCCAACAACTTAGTGGTGCGCAGATTAAAGAGCGAGAGTTGACTGGAGTAGGCTTCTTCACAACGCTTGTTATTCCGGCGGAAGCGCCACTGCTAGCGAATCACAAATCAATTCGGTTAGGAGACGTAGTAGCGGAGATTGCTGGATTGCACCACGGTGCGGGTTTCGTACTCTTCATAAACGATGGATTGCTCGATTGTCTTGAGGGATTCACATATGACGAGCCCTGGCCCACTTCAATAAACCAATTCGTACTCTCCTACATCGGAGGGTCTTTGCGAGACCTCGCGCGTTTATCTGAGAAGCTCGAGCGGAAAAAAGGGTCAGAACTATTTAATTGACGCGAGGTCACTCGATCGCTAAACTCTCGGCATGCCGCGCCCCTTGCGACCCATCGATGACGGCTTGATCTACCACGTGATCAATCGTGGGAATAATCGCCAGGATGTCTTTCGCAAGCAAGGTGATTTTCAGGCGTTTCTCGAGACCCTGGACGAATTGAAAAAGCGGAAGCCGTTCGAGCTCTACGGTTATTGCCTGCTGAGCAATCATTTCCATTTGCTGATCCGCCCCACGGGCGTCAGCATCAGTCGCATACTTCAAAGTCTGTTGGTTTCACACACGCAACGGTACCATCGCCACTACAAGTCCGGCGGCCATGTCTGGCAAGGGCGATTCAAGAGCCCGGTGATCCAGGACGACGAACATCTACTGACAGTGCTCCGCTACATCGAGGCCAATCCGCTGCGCGCGAACGTGGTTCGCCGGGCGGATGATTATCGATGGAGCAGTTATCGATCGCACGGTGCGGGAGCGGTTGACGAGCGCCTCGATCGACTTGTCACCTTCGACGAATTGTCGAACTATCCGGCCGTTCGGCAGCGCCGTTGGGCAAAGTTGGTGCACCGCCAGATCGACGAGGATGTGTTGCGGCAGGTTCGCGCATCGGCGTCGAGCGGATTGCCGTTTGGAAGTCCAATTTGGGTGCGACGGCTTGCCGATCGGCTAGGGTTGGACCTCGAGATCCGTCCACGCGGCCGCCCGCGCAAAGTTCCTGGCGCCGCGTCCCAGACCGTCACCAATAAATAGTTCTGACCCCTTTTATGAAGCCCGCTCTCGCTCAGGTTTGTTCGCTTAACGCGCCGCTGGAGGCGGATGTTGCGGACTATGCGGCGGGCAAGTGCGCGGCGATCGAGCTGTGGACCGGTAAGCTGGATGCTTACTTGGAAAAGCATTCGGCTGATGCGTTTCGGGCATTGGTGGCGAAGCATGGAGTGGCAACGCCGGTGGCCAGCTTTCAGGGCGGAGTGCTGGCCAGCCAGGGGGAGTTTCGCAAGCAGCACTGGGAGGCGTTTGCCCAACGATTGCAGCTTTGCCGGCAGCTAGAGATCGGCACGCTGGTGTTGGCCGGCGACATCGGCGGGCCCCTTTCGCAGCAGGACATCGAACGCGTGCAGGCGTCGCTGGTGCAGGCGGCCGAGTTGGCCGGCAGGCACGGCGTGCGGTTGGCGCTGGAGTTTCAAGCCCGGGCGGCGTTTGCCAACAATCTGCAGACGGCCGCGGCGCTGGTGGCCGAGGTGGAAAGTCCACACCTGGGTTTGTGCCTGGATGTGTTTCACTACTACACCGGTCCTAGCAAGTCCGAAGACCTGGCGTATCTGACCACCGAGAACCTGTTTCACGTGCAGTTGAGCGATCTGGCGGGCGTGCCGCGCGAGCTGGCCAGCGACGCCGACCGCGTGCTGCCGGGCGACGGCGACTTTCAGCTTGAGCCGATCGTGGCTCATCTGCGATCGATCGGCTACGCAGGATATGTTTCGGTGGAGTTGATGAACCCCCAGATCTGGCGCATTGGGCCTTTGCAGTTTGGCGAAGTGGGGATGACTGCTCTGCGAAAGGTGCTGGGCCAGGCCAGCATGGGATCGTGATCCATGCGATGCGCCCGCCGCGGCGGTCGTCTTGCATCTAGCGCACGCCGTGCGGATAATGAATGGTAGCAGTATGCGTTCTCGTCGTTGGCCAGACAGGAGGGGCCTCATGCGACGCTCATTTCTGATGATCGCAACCGGCCTGCTCTGCGCCATGCTCGCGGACCAGCCCGCAGTGGCGCAAGGCATCGACGGCGATGCGCCGCCGACGCACGTTTTGCCCGCGAGGCGCGTGACGGTGACGGGGGCGTTTCCGTCGGCTCCTGTGGCTCCGCCCACTGCACCGGCCGCGCCGCCTGAGGAAGCGCCCGGCGATGCTCCGGCAAACGAGAGCCCCGCGGATGGCGGCGATCGTGGAGGACGCGATCGCGACGAGCGTCGCCACGGTCATCACCGCCATCGTGAGCATGGCAACGGCCCGATATTCTTGTGGCCGCCGATTATTTATCCGTGGCCTGGCAATGTCGGCTACATTCCTGGTTTTCCGTACGACAATCTTGGATCGCCGTACTATTTCGATCCGACGCAGAGCGGCTGGTCTCCGGTAGGGCGGCCGGTCGCGGCCCTGCCGGCCGCCAAGACGCCAGCGCCAGCCGATCCGCTGCCGGACAACGACACGGTGCGCTCGAAGATTCGTACGACCAATGCGCAAACCAAAGCGCGGGCGGGCAAGTTCGTTGGCTATGGCGACGCGAATTTCGGCAAGCAAAGCTACCTGTCGGCGGCGGAGCGCTATAAGGATGCGTCGCGCATCGCTCCGGACATGGCCGAGCCGTTCTTTCGGCAAGGATTCGCCTTCGTAGCGATGGGCAACTACGAAAGCGCGGCGCGGGCATTTCGCCGTGGATTGGTGATTCGCTCGGACTGGCGCCATTCGCCGTTTCGATTGGATCAGATCTACGACGCCGACCCGATCACCAAGACCGCGCATCTGGAGGGCCTGGCCAAAGCGGTGGAAGCCAATCCGCTCGATGCCGATCTGTTGATGCTGTTGGGCATGATGCTCTATTTCGACGGACAGGCGGAACGGTCGGGGACGTTCTTTTCGAGCGCCGCGCAATTGGGGGGCAACGACGAGCGGCTGCTCGAGCATTTTCTTCCGCAGCCGGGCCCTGCCGGAGCGCCGCGGCCTGACGGCCAGGCAAAGCCCGGCGGCAAGCTGGTGTTTTGACGAAGGCGGTAGGCCGTAGGCGGTAGGAAAAGTGGAGGTGGTGGCCGTACAGCGGTCCGTCTAACTACGCTGCTTCGAGATCGGCGGGCTTGACGGCTTTGTTTTCCCAGAGCTCGGTCCACAGGCAGCCTGCCCAAGAGAAGCCCACGCCGTAGCCGGCCAACAGCGAGCGCGTGCCACGGCGCAGCCGGCCGTCGTTTCGCAGCTCGTTGATGACGATGGGCAACGTGGAAGACACGGTGTTGCCGAAGTCGCGCAGCACGGTGGGCATGCGCGACTCGTCCATGTGCATTTCCTGGCGCAGGCTTTCCAACAGCTTGTGCGTAGCCTGGTGCACCAGGTAAAGATCGACGTCCGGCTCGTTCACCTTGGCTCGCTTGAGCACCTGCTCCAGAGTTTGCGGCACAGTGTCGATGGTGAGCTTGATGAGGCCGGGGCCGTCCATGTACAGCTTGCTGTGCCAGCGCCACTTGGTGCGCGGTTGCAGGGCAGTGGCGGCCGGGCGAGCGCCGCCGGAGTTGACCATCAGGGCATCGCCGGCGCTACCGTCGGTGCCGAAGGTGAAGCCCGAGAGCGACGGGACGTCTGCCGATTCGATCAGCGTGGCCGCGGCGCCATCGCCAAAGATGGTGCGCAGCGAGCGATCTTCGGCATCGATGTATTTCGAGTAGGTCTCGGCGGTAATCAACAGGATGCGCTGGGCTGCGCCCGAGCGAATCAGGCCATCGGCGAGCGACAAACCGTAGACGAAGCCCGAGCAGCCCAGATTGAAGTCGAGCGCTCCGGCGCTGGTGGGCAGGCCGAGGCGGTGCTGCATGAGGCAACTGGTGGTGGGCAGCGGATAGTCGGGTGTCTGCGTGCACAACAGCAGAAAATCGACCGTGCTGCGGTCGATGGCGTGCTCGGCAAACAACTTTTCGGCGGCCGCGACACCCAGATCGCTGGCGCACTCATCGGGAGCGGCGATGTGCCGGCTGCGGATGCCCGTCTTGGCGTAGATCAGATCCAGGTCCCACTTGGGGAACTGGGCGCTCAGATCGTCGTTGGTTTCCACCCGCTCGGGCAGGTGGATTGCGATCGGGCCAATTGCCGCGTACTTCACTGCCTTATGCCTCAGGGACCTCCGAACCACCAATCCTTAGGCCCTCGATCATACCCGTAGGGAGCCGCCGGCCGCAAGGTTGACATGCTAGCGGCAGAGTTGCGCGGCGACGCCAGCGCACGCGTTGGTAGCCGGAAAGCGGCGGATTCGTCACGCGGCCGCTCGCGCCTCGGCCATCTTGGCTCGAATGGCCGCAGCCATGACGACCGAAGTCACGGCATAGACAAGCGCCGTGGCCATGGCGATGCCATCGACGCCGAACCACTGCATCAAGGCGTAGTCGGCGGCGATATTAAGGACCAGGCTGAGTGCGCCGATGCGCAACACGGTCTGGTTGCTATCCAGCGCACTGAGTAAACGCGATCCTAACATTGCCAACACATAAAAGGGGATCTGCAGCGCCAGATAGAGTTGCACTTGACTCACTGCCGCGGTGGTTTCGGCCGTAAAGGCGCCGCGCTCGAACAGCAAGCGAATCATCGGTTCCGCGGCGAGCGCCAGGACGGCCACGATGGGCACTGATCCCACCAAGATCATTTTGACGTAGCCACGAATCGTGCGATCGAGATCCTCCCAGCGGCCGGCCGCGATCAAACGCGAAAACCGCGGCAAAAGCACCGTGCTCAAGCTTACCGCGACAATCGACAGGGCCAGCGCCACCAGCTTGCCGCCATAGTTCAAGACGGACACGTTGCCGCTGCCGAGACTGGCGGCCATCGACTGGTCGACCACGGCCGAGGTACTCAACAGCAGCGTGCCGATGACCATCGGCCAATAGCGTCGTCCGACGTCGCGCAGCGCGGGATCAATGCCTGGCCAGGCGGGTCGCGGCAACAGGCCCACGCGCGCCGTGGCGGCAAACAGGACGCAACACTCCACTGCGAAGCCGGCCAGCGTGCCCCAGGCCAGCGCTTCGATGCCACAGCGCTGTTGCCAGAGCACGAGGCCCAGCAGCGTGCCCAGCGGCACAGCGAGGGGGGCAAGGGCCGTGGCGACGAACCGTTCGTGCGCGTTGAGCACGGCGCCGAGGATTGAAGAAATCCCGCCGACGGCCAGCACGCCCAGCAGCAAATAGAACAACCGGCACGCCAACGCCAACTTCGCTTCGTCGAAGCTGGAACCCACCAGCCGCAGCAACAGTGGCGCCGCCAGCGCCAACAACAGACAGACGATCACCAGCATAGCTACGCCGGCCGATAGCACGCTGCCGACCAGTCGCCGAGCCGTGGCCGGCGATTGCTGTTCATAGACGCGCAGATAGCTGGGCACGAAGGCGGAGGCGAACGAATGCCCGAGCACTGCCACGCCGTAAGAGGGAATCATGAAGGCGATCAGAAATGCGTCCAACTCGTCGCCGGCGCCGAACCGCTCGGCCACCAGCCAATCCTTGGCCAGCGCCACCAGCTTGATCAGCACCGTGGCGATGCCCAGCATCGCGATGGCAGTGAGTGCGCGCGCGTTCCCAGCAGCCAATGGCTCGTCGCGCGGGGGTAGCGCCGATTCGCTGCTCATGGCGCCGGCTCGCCGTGCGACGGAGCCACCGGCTGGACAGCGAGCAAGTACGGATGCTTGCTCCAGGTCCAGCCTGCCAGCGCCTTGCGAAAGACAAACTGATTGCAGCTCGGTCTGCCGCCGCACGTCACAAGGCGTTCGAGCACGAAACCACGCGGTTGGAAGAATGCGAAAATCTGGTCCGGCGTGGCGGCCTCGAACGGATAGCCGCCGATCCAGTCCAGGCAATCGTGCCACCACGACATCCCGCGTGAGCTCTTGTAGTTTCGGTAGCGGTCCAGTGGATTGCGCAAGAGCGTGAGGTCGCGGGCCAGACCCTTGGCGACCTGCACCGCGATCAACATGGCGGCCAGCGGCCAGCGCAGCAATTTGGGCAACGCCACGTACGTGCGCTTGAGCCACGTGTGCATCCGTGTCCAAAAGCGCTGATGATTGTAGATGGCCAGAAACAACCGCCCGCCGGGCGCAACTGGGATGGCAATACTGTCCATGGCCTGCCAGAGGGCTCCCGTGTGGTGCAATACGCCCCAGGAGTAAACGACGTCGAACTTGCCGAGGCGCTTGAGATAGTCTCGATCGAGCACCGACGCCTCATCGATGGTCCAGTCGGGATCGAGCGAACAGAATCGCTCGCGCACGGCGCGCGTACAGGCGACCGACTGGGGGTCGTAGTCGAACGAGTGGACGCGGGCGCCCAGACGGCGGGCTGCCAGGCTGAACAAGCCGCTGCCGGATCCGGCGTCCAGGAACGAAGTGCCGGCCAGGTCGTCGACGCCGAGCATCTCGCACAGGCTGCGCTGAGCTTCGGCGATGCGTTGATCGTCGAGCGTGCGGAGGAAGCGTTGCCAGTTCTTGCCGAACTCGAAGCGCTGGCCGCCGGCAACTTCCTGAGCAAAGTTCGACATCAATAGCTCGTCCCGCTGCGGTAAGGGATCGTTCGGTCGTGGCGGCGCCGCAATCGACGCATCGATCAAGCGTGATCGGTCGGTTGGAGACGCGAGGACGCTTTGGGAGGATCGGCCGGCCGGATATTCCGGCTGCTTATTTCCACTCCATTTCGTGGTTGCCGTCAACCGAAATTACAGTGGGAATGAATCGGAAACGGGACGCCAGGGAGGGTGCCCCCCGTGGGCCTCGCATATCTAAAGTATTTATACCTTGCCCATTTCTCCAAGCCGGTGGGCGATCGCGCCTTGTATCAGGCGATTCGTCGACTGCCGGCACGCCGGATTTTGGAGATTGGTATCGGTTCTGCCGATCGCACCATGCGTCTGGTCAAGTTGGCCAGGCGATCTGCCGGCCGCGAACCCGTGCGTTACGTGGCGATCGATTTGTTCGAAGGCCGGGGGCCGGACCTGCCCCGTGGACTCTCGCTGAAAGAGACGCACCGCTTGCTGGCTGCAACCGATGTGCCAACGCAGTTGATCCCGGGCGAAGCGGCGCAGGTGCTGGCTCGGGCGGCCAATTCGCTGGCGAACATGGACCTGGTGCTGATCTCGGCCCAACACGATGTGATGTCGTTGGCCGGCGGCTGGTTCTATGTGCCGCGCATGTTGCACCCTGGCTCGCAAGTGTTTCTGGAAACGCGTGCCGCCGAGGGGGGCACCTCGCTGCGGCTAATGCCCGCCACGGAAATCGAGGTTCTGGCCAGTAGCGCTCGCCGCCGCGCGGCTTAAGTGCGCTCGTCGCGTGGAACCTGATGGCAACGCGACGTTTCTCGTCGCGCAAGGTGTTGCGCCGCCCTGATCTAGCGCTCGCGGCCGAAGGCACGCATGCCGTAGTCGGTCCCGGGTGCGGGTTTGCTCTGCTCTGCCCCGGATTTGCCCGAACCAGTACAATAAATCTGCGTACTACCCGAATAGCACAGCGGTAGGCGATCTTCTTTGCAGTGGCGGTGGTCATGATCAAGAAGAGCGAGCCATCGAGCAGCGCAGAAACGCTCGATACGGCGATCACCGATCTTTCCAGCAACCTCAGGCCGGCGTGTCACCACGTTGGCTTCATGGAGGGGAGCCGGCCCCAGCTTGCCACCGAAACCGCCAGCGTGCTGCGCAATCGCTTGCGGGCCGCGGCCGGCGTGCTGTTTATGGCATTCGGGGCGTTTTTCGTCTGGCGGCTGACCAATCCGGCGGATCTCAGCACGGGGGATTCGTTTACCTTCTATGCCCATTTCGCCGTCACGGTGGTGCTGGGCGGCGCGCTGGTTTTGCTCTGCCGCACGTGCGCCATCCATCTGAAGATCCTGCGGGTGTATGAGCTGATCATTTTTGGCATGCCGGCGGCCTATTTCCTGGTTCACCAGTACGACAGCGCCGCGGAGTTGACGAAGTACGGCATCCTGGTCAGTCCGCTGCCGTATTGGCTGGGACTGGTGTTCACCTACGGCATGTTCATCCCGAACACGTGGCGCCGCGCCGCGGTGGTGGTCGGCACGATGTGCCTGCTGCCGATCTTGTTGACGGGCGTCCTGGTTTGGATCAATCCCGAGTACGCCGCGGCTTTACGAAAACATCCCGGCATCATGACCGACATGGTGATCATGCTGGGCGTGGCCTGCGTGAGCTGCGTGTACGGCACGCACATGATCAACACGCTGCGCAGCGAGGCTTTCGAGGCCAAGCTGCTGGGGCAATATCGGCTGTGCCGGCCGATTGGCGCCGGCGGCATGGGCGAAGTCTATCTGGCCGAGCACCAGATGATGAAGCGGCCGGTGGCCATCAAGCTGATTCGACCGAGCAAAGCGGCCGACCCGCAGGCCCTGGCGCGGTTCGAGCGCGAGGTGCGGGCCACGGCCAAGTTGTCGCATTGGAACTCGATCGAGATCTTCGACTACGGACGCAGCGAGGATGGCACGTTCTATTACGTGATGGAATACCTGCCCGGCATGAGCCTTTCGGAATTGGTCGAACGGCACGGCCCATTGCCGCCGGCACGCGCCATTCATCTGCTGGCGCAGACCTGCGACGCGCTGTCGGAAGCGCACGCCCAGGGACTGATTCATCGCGATATCAAGCCGGGCAACATTTTTTCGGCCTATCGGGGCGGCACGCACGACGTGGCCAAGCTGCTCGATTTCGGTCTGGCCAAGCCGATTTCGGCCGAAACCGAATCGATCCAGCTCACCCAGGAAGGTTCGATTACAGGCTCGCCGTTGTTCATGTCGCCGGAACAAGCGTTGGGCGACAGCGAACCTGATGCCCGCAGCGACATCTATTCGATGGGCGCGGTGGCGTATTACCTGTTGACGGGCGCTCCGCCATTCGACGGAGACAAGCCGATGCGCGTGATTTTGGCCCATGCGCACGAGCCGGTGGTGCCGCCGTCGCATTTGCGGTCGGACATTCCGGCGGACCTCGAGGCCGTGGTGCTCAAGTGCCTGGCCAAGAACCCGGCCGAACGGTATGCCAGCGCCGCGGCCCTGCGCGAGGCGCTGGGCGACTGTGTGGCTGCCGGCGGTTGGTCCAGTGCCGATGCCGCTGGGTGGTGGCAGTCGCACGGCTCGGCCGACGTGCAGGCCGAAGCGCTGGCCTCGGCGGAGTTCTAGCAGCCTGTTGAAGATTTCAACAGGCTGCGACATCGCATGGATGCGATGACAGAATAGCGACGTAAGTCGTTATTCTG
>JBBDYK010000371.1:0-10605 GCA_040901665.1 Pirellulales bacterium
CCCACCACCAGTAGCTTGCGCACCAGAAACGTCGACTGGCCACGGTTATGAAAGCGGGCCGGACCGCTTGTCGCGACCGTGTTCGACGCCACCAGCCCGTCGGCCTCCAGGCCAACGCGAATGCGGCGCGGGTCGGGCACCAGTCGCACGGACAAATCGGTAAACGTGGTGTTCCATCCGCGCACGGGCACATCCAAGATGCGGTCGCGCACGGGTCCTTCGACGGCGTCAGGCTGCGGAATCCAACGGTTGAGCAGCTCGGACGACAGCGCCAGGCGAAGATTCGCATTGCGATAGTGCGTCTCGAGACCTTTGCTGACTTGTTCGGCGGGTGCCGTGTTTTGCCAACGCAGACCGCGCCAATCGTTGGCGATGAGTTTCGCCTCGCTCGGCAATCCCGATCGCTCATACGCGTCCATGTGCGCCAACAGCCGCGTGGATCCGACCGGTTCGGCGGCCCAGGAACGCAGTTCGCTGGCCAGCGAAACCAAGGCCGGTTCGGCCAGAAAGCGAAGCTGCGCTTGCGTCAGCACCGGCGAATGGATCCGGTCGAGCACTTTGCCGGCCACCTCGCGGCGCTCTGCGGGCGACGCTTGCGAGTCACTGGCGAGTCGCGAAATCGCGTCCAGCCGCAGATATTTGCGCCAGGCCGCTCGCGGCGCGCCGCGAGCGAGCAACTGCTCGACCGCGGACAGGCTGGCGGCCACGCCGTCGGACATGGGGACGTCGCTCGTGGCAGCGGTGCGCGTCTCGTCGAGCGAAGCGGCCGGATCCCACACGTCGAGCCAGCGAGTTAACGCGTATCGGGCACGAATGGTTTGTCCCGAGTGCGAAACCGCGGCTAGTCCTTGATCGTTGGCGATCGCGCGCAGCTCGCCCAGAATCTGGGCCGGCGAGCGCCCGTCTTCATCGACATTGCGGCACAACTCTCCAACGAGACCAAGTGCTTGACGCGCCCAGATTGCACCGGGCTCGTGCTCCACGACGGCGTTCAACTGCTCAACGAGCACGCGCGGCAGCGGCCATGCTGTTGTTGCTTTCTCGAATGCGGACGGATGATCTGCAACAAGCTCGTCAACCAGTTCGAGTATCTGGTTGGCGTCCACCGGCGCAATCTCGATGATCTCCACCGGCGATTCCACCTCCATCGCAAACTCCGGCGCCGGTGGCACGAAGGTCGGCCACTGCAGATTCGCGGCTTCGCGCGCATCTGGACTTTCGACGTCGTCGGAACGATCATCCAATTCCGAATCCGATGCACCGGTCGCAGGAGGCAGCGGCGACCCGTCTTGGTCAGAGTGTGCCGCGCCGAGAGTTGGCGTACTTTCCTCCGCAGGCCACGGGCGAATCGCGTCGTTCGACGCCTTGCGCGTAGCCAGAAACTGGCCAAGCGGTTCGTGGCGCGCCAATCGGTCCCACGCGCGCGGCGCCGTCACGCTGAGCACGAACAGGCACGCCAGTATGCCCAGGTAGGGCCAAATTGGACTCTGCGGCTTAGATCTCATCCACCTCACTCCTTGAGGCGCGGCCGACCGCCGTGCGACGCCATCCGTGGCAATTGCGGGATCAGACGAACCCGCTTTGGCTTAGCATCGGTGAATTGGTGCGGACGAATGGAACCCGATTTGGTTCAAGATCCGCAGAACGCGCGGGCCGAGCAGCGGGCCATTGGGCGTGCTGTCATGGGATCGGGCAAAGTGGCGCGAGTTTAACGCCGCGCAACGACGCGACGACGCCACGTCCGCGCTGGCCGTATGGCCCGCCGCGCGCTGGTTTGCTGTCGATCCTCGTACGACGTAAGATGGGTCGCAGTGGCACCTTTGGGTGGTTGGGAGTTTCGTGCATGCGTTGGCCCTTGCGATATCAAATCCTGCTGCCGTTTGCCGGCGCCATGCTGGCAGTCGTGCTGGGGGTCAGCCTTTTGGACGCCTATCTGGCGGCTCGCCGCACGCAGGACCGCATCGAGCGCCAACTGCACGACGTGGCTCGCACGCTGCTGGAGGCAAACTTCCCGTTGACGGACGCTGTCTTGCAGCAAACCCGGGGCTTGTCCGGCGCCGAGTTCGTGCTGGCCGGCGCCGATGGTCGAGCGCGGGCCACGACACTTGCAGCGCGCGACCGCTTCGAGTTCGGGTCAGCCGTTCCGGCGGCGCCGCGGTTCACGCTCGACGACACCGTCGAGGTGGACCAGGAGTCGTATTTTCACACGGCTGTCAACGTCCGCTCGCAGGCCGGCAACGACCAGGCCATGCTGCTGCACATTCTTTATCCGCGACGTTTGCTGCAGGAGGCGCGATGGCGGGCTGCTTATCCGCCACTGGTGGTCGGCAGTCTATTTCTGGGTGTGGTGATCGTGCTGGCAACCGTACTGACTCGGCGGCTGAGCCGTCCGATTCTGGAATTGCGCAAGCAAGTCGGCCGGCTGGTGCAGGGCGACTTCGAGCCCGTGCCGGTGCCCCAGCGCAACGACGAGTTGCGCGATCTGGTCGAGTCGGTCAATGTGCTGGCCGATCAGTTAGACGAATCGCGTCGGGCCATCGAACGGAGCGAGCGTTTGGCGCTGCTGGGGCAACTTAGCGGGGGGCTGGCGCACCAATTGCGCAACAGCGTGGCCGGCGCCCGGCTGGCGATTCAGTTGCACCAGCGCCGCTGCGGTGCGGATGATCGCGACAGTCTGACGGTGGCGCTAAGGCAGTTGTCGCTGACCGAGTCGCATCTGCAGCGATTCTTGACCGTGGGACAGCCGGCACAACCGCACCGCACGCCATGCGACCTGCGGCAATTGACCGGCGATGTGATCGAGTTGGTTGGCCCCACCTGCCGACACCGCAACGTGGCGTTGGAGATCGACCCCGACCGCGAGCAGCCGCCGCTGATTTCGGCAGACTCCGATCAATTGCGAGAGCTCTTGCTGAACCTGGTGCTCAATGCGGTCGAAGCCGCCGGCGCCGGCGGTTGGGTGCGCATCGAGTTCGACCACCGCACCGATGCAACCGTGTTGCGCGTGGTCGATAGCGGCACCGGTCCTCCCGCCGACATGCTCGACCGACTGTTCGAGCCGTTCGCCACCGGCAAGCCGGACGGCATTGGCTTGGGCCTGACCGTGGCCCAGCGAATTGCTGAAGCCCACGGCGGCGCGATACGCTTTCTGGCGGAACGGCCCACCTGTTTCGAAGTAAACTTGCCGCTCGCGCAGGCTCCTGGTCGGCCGAACGCCGCGCGGACCACTGTCATGCACCCCGGAATCGAGGCCCTTGGATGAGTCATGTATTGATCGTCGACGACGAGGAAGGTATCTGCTGGGGATTGGAGCGGTTGCTCATGGACTCCGGGCACGAGGTGACCGTCGCCGCCTCGGCCGAAGAGGCGCTCCAGCGCTTGGCGCTCCACAAGCCCGATTTGGTCGTGCTGGATGTTCGCTTGCCTGGGCTCGACGGGCTGTCGGCCATGAAGCAGATTACCGATCGGGCCGGTCCCGTGCCGATCGTCGTCATCACGGCGTTCGGCAATCTGCAAGTCGCCGTCACGGCCATGCAGAACGGCGCGTTCGACTATTTGGCCAAGCCGTTCGACCTGGAACAGGCCACCTCCGTGATCGACCGCGCGTTGGCCCACCACGCGCGAGATCAGCACCAGGTGACCGGATTGCCGCAGGGACTGGGCGAAGAGCTGCTCGGCAAGAGCCCCGCCATGCAAGAGGTCTTCAAGCGAATTGCCCTGGTGGCGCCGAGCGACGCCTCGGTATTCATCACGGGAGAGAGCGGCACGGGCAAGGAGTTGGTCGCCCGGGCGATCCACCGACACTCGTCCCGCGCCGATCGACCGTTTGTGCCGGTGCATTTGGCGTCGTTGAGTCCGACGTTGGTCGAAAGCGAGCTGTTCGGGCACGTGCGCGGCGCCTTTACCGGCGCCGAGTTTCCGCGGCAAGGAATTTTGGAAATCGCCGACCAGGCTACGGTGTTCTTCGACGAGGCAGGAGACATTCCGCCCAGCGTGCAGGTCAAGCTGCTGCGCGTGCTGGAACAACACGAAGTGACGCCGGTCGGCAGCGCCGAGTCGCGGACGACGTCGTTTCGCGTGATTTCGGCCAGCAATCGCGACGTGTCGCGCGACGTGGGCGGCTTCGCGCTGCGACGCGACCTTTACTTCCGTCTGGCGGCCTTCGAGATCGCGCTGCCCCCGTTGCGCCAGCGGGTCGAAGACATTCCGTTTCTGGCCGAGCATTTCCTGGCACGGCTGCAGCGCGGCGGTCAGGCCGCCACGCGCTTTTCACGCGAGGCGATGAGCGAACTGTGCCAGCGCAAATGGCCCGGCAACGTGCGGCAGTTGCGCCACGCGGTGGAGCACGGCGCGCTGTTGTCGCGGGGCGGCGAAATTGCGGTCGATCACTTGCCGCCGCCGATGGAATTGCCCGCGGGCGAACCGGCTGCCACCGATTTACAAACCGTGGTGCGGGCCTGGGCAGAGCAGCAGTTTTCCGCGAATCCGGCACAGCGCGAGCTGTATCAGGCCTTTCTCGACCAGGCCGAACCGCCGCTGATCGACACGATTCTAAACCGCACGTTGCGAAACCACTCGGCCGCGGCCGATATCCTCGGCATTCACCGCGCCACCCTGCGCAAAAAACTGAGTGAGCGAAGCGTCGATCGTTAGAGACACGCGGCGCGGCTAATCTTCCACCAGCACCGTGTCGGCGTGCTCGTAGCCTGGCGCGCAGCAGCATAGAAACACCAGGGTCACGTCTCCGGTATTCTGGATCTGATGCGTTTCGCCGGGCGGAATGGCGATGGCATCGCCCACGATCACGTCGGTCGTCTCACCGCCGATGCGCATGCGAGCGGCGCCTTGCAGGATGTAGTAAATCTCTTCGGTTTTCGGATGGTAGTGCGGCGTGGTGGTGGCGCCGACCGGCAAGCGCGCCTCGGCCAGGCTTTGCTGGCGGATGCAGGAGTTGCGATGCGCCAGGAGCTCGCGAATCTCGGAGCCGTCCTTGGTCGTAAAGCTGGCGACGCGGCGCAGATTTTGGATGTCCATGATTGCGTTTTGTCACTTTCGATAAATGGCCACGACCGCCGGCGGATATTCACGCACGTCCCAGCGCTCGGCGTCGGGAAGTTGATTGATCTCGAATCGACGGTCGGCCTCGACGACGAAAATGCTTTCCCCCGGAGCGCGCGCTAGCAGCGTGCCGATGAGCGCGAGCATGGCCTCGCGACGTTCGAGATAGAAGGCGTACGGTGGGGAGCAGAACACCAGCCAGGGCATCACCTGGTCGAGGCCTTCCTCCTGGGCCCAGATGAATGCGCTGGCCGAATGCACGTTCGTCTGATTGGTCACGCCCAGCTCGGCCGCGTTCTGACGGATTACGGCGGCGGTGGGAAAGTGCTGCTCGATGAACGTCGCGCGGGCCGCACCGCGACTGAGCGCTTCGAAGCCGAGGGCGCCGGTGCCAGCGAACAAGTCGATGGCATGCTTGCCGCGGGCGCTGGGGCCGATCAGATTGAATACGGCCTCGCGGGTGCGGTCTTTCATGGGCCGCGTGCGTTCCTGCGCCAGAGCATAGATCAGCTTGCGGCCGCCGAGCGTTCCCCCAATGATCCGCGGCACGCTCATCGCCTCGCCGGCGCCTGCGGTCGAACCGCGGCCCACGATATTGCGTACTTCTCTTTGCTTGCGTGCCATAAGCCGTGCGGTTCGCGAGGTGGGGGTCTGGAAATCCTACTCGATGCCGTATGGCCCCAGTTTGATCGCTGCGGCCTGTCGGCGAAATGCGTGCTGGCGGACCCCCGATACTACCGGCAGAATCGCTGCCGGGCGACCCCCCGACAACCCCAGTGCCGTTTGCTATGCTAATAATGATCGGCGTGCGTGCGGGCTGGCTTGGTAGGGGCAGCCTCTCGGATCCATTCTATTGCGATCGTCCAGGAACAAATTGCCATGGCTATTCGGGTATGCGTTTTGCTGGTCGCCGTGGGTGCCGCTCCGCTGTGGTGCGCGGCACAAGAGGCCGCTGTTGCCACCGCGTCGACGAGCACTCCGGCCGCCCAATTCGCCGGCCTCAATGCCAAGTTTCGCACGTTGGTGGCGGAGCTGAATCAACTACGTCGACGTTACCAGTCGGATTCGAGCGCCAATAAAGCGGCGCTGGAGGATGAATGGAAGCAAAAAATCGAACAGGTCAAGCAACTCGAGACCCAGTTGGCGGTCAGTGCCGAGCAAGCCTATCTAGCTGCACCGGACAAGAGCCAGGACGAAAGCGAGTATCTTTTCGCGTACCTGACGTCGCAGGTGAAGTCCGACAACTACGAAGAGGCAGCACGCGTCGTCAATCTGTTGAGCGAACACAATTACCAACATCGCTACTTCGACTTGCTGGCCGGTTTGTCCTGCTTCGGTGCAATGGATTTCGACAAGGCAAAGCAGTATTTAACGCAAGCCAAGGAAAAGAACGAGATCGACGAAATGGGCTTACGATTGCTGGCTCAGATCAACGACCACAACTATCCCGAGTTGTGGAAGAAGGAGCAGGCTATCCGGGCGGCTGAGGACAAGGCCGCCAACCTGCCCCGCGTGAAGTTGGCCACCAGCAAAGGCGATATTGTCATTGCGCTTTTGGAGAATGAGGCGCCGCTGGCCACAGCCAACTTCATCGAGCTGACCGAAAAAAAATACTTCGATGGGCTCAAATTTCACCGGGTGCTCCCGGGATTCATGGCCCAGGGCGGAGATCCCAAGGGGGACGGCACCGGCGGCCCCGGCTACACCATTCCCGACGAGTGCTATCAAGACGATCACCGCATTCACTTTCGCGGCTCGCTGAGCATGGCCAACACGGGCCAGCGCGACAGCGGCGGCTCGCAATTCTTTCTCACCTTTCTCCCCACCTCCCACTTGGACGGCAAGCACACCGTCTTCGGACGCGTCGTGGAAGGAATGGACGTGCTGAGCAAGCTGGAACGCTGCCAGCCGGGCGATTCGGCCGTGCCGGACCGGATTGTCAAAGCGACGGTGCTTTCCAAGCGGAATCACCCCTACACCACGGTCAAGCGTCCGGACAAGAAGTAGCCCCCTGCGGTCAGTTACTCGGCCGGGGACATTTGCCGTGTGCGACCGGGGTCGTTTGCGATTCCGCTCGGTCAGAGCTTGCCATTTTCTCCCTCCGGGACGTCCAACGAGGCGTCATTTATGGAGGTTGTGCCACGCGGCAGCAGAATTACTAATGCTCTAACTGCCATGCCGGCGGTGTATTTGTCTCGTAAGATATTTATATATAGTAACTTGCGTCAAACATCTCGGGTCTTGGCCGATTCCAGTAGTAGGAATCGTCGAAAGCGGTAAATCGCAGGAAACTGCTTGACGGCGAGCCGCCAGACGCCTAACGTAATATGCTCGCCACGAATTCTGCGTTGGCTCTCTATTCAAATCTCTCATCAGGTAATTGGCACCCATGCAGTTGAAATCGCTGAAAATTTTCTGCGATGTGGTCGGCTGGCGGAGCTTCTCCAGGGCAGCCAGCGAGAACGGCATCTCGCAGTCCGGTGCCAGCCAGGTCGTCAACCAGTTGGAACGCCGCTTGGGCGTGAAGCTGATCGATCGCTCGAAGCGTCCCTTCGTCCTCACGCCCGAGGGCGAGGCCTACTATGAAGGCTGCCGCAAGCTGGTGCAGCGCTACGACGCGCTGGAGGACCAGGTCCGCACCCTGCACGAGGAGGTCGCCGGTCGGGTGCGCGTGGTGTCGATCTACTCGGTCGGCCTGCACCACATGAACCGCTATCTGCAAGAGTTTCTCAGCCAGTATCCCAAGGCCAACGTGCGGCTCGAATACCAGCATCCCCACCGGGTCTACGAAGCGGTGGAGAAAGACCACGCCGACCTGGGGCTGGTGAGCTATCCACGCGCTTCTCGGACGATCGAAGCCATCGGCTGGCGCGAAGAGCCAATGGTCCTGGTATGTGCGCCGGGACATCGCCTGGCCGGCTATAAGCTTGTCACCTTCGACGATCTGGCCGGCGAGAACGTCATCGGCTTCGACAGCGACCTGACGATTCGCCGCGAGATCGACCGCGTGCTGCAATTGCACGACGTGGAAGTGAACGTGGCCATGGAATTCGACAACATCGAAACGATCAAGCGGGCCGTCGAGATCCACGCCGGCGTGGCGCTATTGCCCGAACCGACCGTGCAACCCGAAGTCGCGTCCAGGTCGCTGGTCGCAGTGCCGCTGGCCACGAACGAGTTGGTGCGACCCTTGGCCATCATTCATCGCCGCGGCAAGGAATTGGGCAGCACGACGCACCGCTTTATCGAGTTGTTGCAGAGTGAGGCGAAGGCCGAATGCCGCTGTCAAGCACCCGACAGCCATCCGAACGTCGTGCCCACCAACGGCGCCGCGGATGGGGCGGCGCTGGATTATGCCGTCGTCGGGTCCGGCAACGGCCACAACCACCATCACCAGGCAGGCCCCCAGCGGTCGGACAACGATCCACAAACCGCCGATCACCGTCACGCACGCCCATTGCCGCGCGTGGGAGCGAAATGAGCCAAGCGAAGGAAAACGCCATGCGGCCAATCAAGAAGAATACGGGACCGCCACTGCGGCAAGGACTGTACGATCCGGCGAACGAGCACGATGCGTGCGGCGTGGGCTTCGTCGTCAATATCCACGGTGAAACGAGCCACCAGATCGTGCGCTCGGGGCTGGAGATCCTGGTCAACTTGACTCACCGTGGCGCTTGCGGCTGCGATCCGCTCACCGGCGACGGCGCGGGCATTCTGGTGCAAATTCCCCGGGATTTCTTCCACACCAAGGCGGCCGAGGCCGGAATTGCTTTGCCCCCGGCCGGCGAATATGGCGTGGGCACGCTGTTCCTGCCGTGCGATGTCGACGAGCGCCGCACGTGCGAAGAGATGTTCGAAGCCATCGTGGCCGACGAAGGCCAGGTGTTCCTGGGTTGGCGCGACGTGCCGGTCGATTCCAGCGTCATCGGCGTGACGGCCCGCGACGTGGAACCCGTGATTCGCCAGATGTTCGTTGCCCGTGGCAAGGGCACGCCGGCCGACATGCTCGAATGGAAGTTGTACGTGATTCGCAAGCGGCACGAACACGCCGTTCGCGAGAGCACGCTTGCGCAGAAGAAGTATTGCTACGTCCCCACGCTCTCCAGTCGCGTGATCGTCTATAAGGGACTGCTCTTGGCGGATCAGGTCGGCCGCTACTATCCCGACTTGGACGACGAGCGATTCGTTAGCGCGCTGGCGCTCGTGCATCAGCGGTATAGCACCAACACGTTTCCGACCTGGGACCTGGCGCATCCCTTTCGATACTTGGCCCACAACGGCGAAATCAACACGCTCCGCGGCAACGTCAACTGGATGCACGCCCGCGAAAGCATGTTTGCCAGCGAGAAGTACGGCGCGGACTTGCAGAAGATTTTCCCAGTATGCGTCGCCGACGGCAGCGACTCGGCCGTGTTCGACAACGCGCTGGAGTTGCTGTTGCTCACGGGCCGTTCGCTGCGCGAGGCCATGTCGATGCTCATTCCCGAGCCCTGGCAAAACCACGAGAGCATGGCCGATGACCTCAAGGCTTACTACGAATTTCAATCGTGCCTGACCGAACCGTGGGACGGTCCCGCTTCGATGGCCTTTACCGACGGCACGTCGATCGGCGCCACGCTCGATCGCAATGGATTGCGCCCCAGCCGCTATTGGGTGACCAAGAGCGGACTAGTGGTGATGGCGTCCGAGGCGGGGGTGCTGGCAATACCGCCCGAGGAAGTCGAGTCGAAGGGACGCTTGCGGCCGGGCCGTATGTTCATGGTCGACACATCCCAAGGTCGCATCATCAAGGACAGCGAGATCAAGCAGTCGCTGGCGACGCGCAAGCCGTATCGCCAATGGCTCGACGACAATATGGTCAAACTGACGGACCTGCCGCAGATTGCCCCCGTCAACGGCCATTTGGACGAGCCGCTCTTGGAGCTGCAACGCACGTTCGGTTATACGCTCGAAGACCTCAGGATCCTGATGGCGCCGATGGCCACGGACGGCTACGAGGCGATCGGCTCGATGGGCAACGACACGCCGCTGGCCGTGCTCTCCGACCGTCCGCAATTGCTCTACAACTACTTCAAGCAATTGTTCGCGCAGGTCACGAATCCGCCCTTGGACGCGATTCGCGAGGAGATCATCACGTCGCTTGTGACCACCGTCGGCTCGGAGGGCAATCTGCTGGATGAAACGCCCGCGCAATGCCGCATGCTCCGTTTGGAGCAACCTATCCTGACCAATACGCAACTGGAACAAGTTCGGCAACTGGATCGCCCCGGATTCAAGACCTGCACGCTGTCGACGCTTTTTCCGCGCAACGAAGGACCCGACGGCATGCGCCGCCGCATGGACTCGCTGCGGGCCGAAGCCTCGCAGGCCGTGGCCGATGGCGTCACGCTGCTCGTGCTTTCGGACCGTGGCGTCGACCGTGAGCTGGTGCCGATTCCGGCGCTGCTGGCCACCAGCGGCGTGCACCATCACCTGGTGCGCGAGGGCACCCGCACGCGCTGCGGCCTGATCGTCGAAACGGGCGAAGCCCGCGAAGTGCATCATTTT
>JBBDYK010000372.1:0-4465 GCA_040901665.1 Pirellulales bacterium
GTTGGGGTGTGGATTGTGGCAGTCGGCGCAAGCGACTCCATTCCTGGCGTGGATCGACGAATGCCAGGCCATCGTCGGCGAGTTGTTGTCGTGGCATTGGAGGCAGAGGTCGGTGCGAGTTTCGGGTCGGATCTTGCCGTGGGGATCGTGGCACGTTGTGCAATCGAATCCCGTCGCGCCGCAGATCTGATGCGACGCGGCGACATTCAGTTGCTGGGCCATGTTCGCGTGACAACGCAAGCAGATGTGGGGAGTCACCGCGCCCAGGTGGTTCGACTCGGCGAGGATCGAGGCCATGTCGGCCTGCCCTGCTTGGTCTCCATCGACGCTGGGAAGCCGTACCAGGCGGATGTTACCGTCGGGCTGGCCGGTCTGAGCGACGGTCGTGACGGGCGTGCCGGGGGGCACGTTGTAGTGCGACGTGTGGCAGTCGGTGCAAGATACGCCATGCGCGGCATGGGGCGACGACCGCCATTGAGTTCCAGGCGAACACGCATCTTGTTCGTGACACTTGAGGCAGATTTCGGCGCGCTCGGGCGCGGAGAGTGTCTTGAAGCTGAGGATGGTTCCCGGCTCCTTGCCGCGAGTCTGCAAATGACGGCTCGCCGGACCGTGGCACTTCTCGCACGACTGATCGCGATGCACATTGTGCTGGAAGGCCTTCGCATAGCCTTCGTGACACGTCATGCAGAGACTGTCGTCGTTGACGTACTCGGCCTGGGCAATCTCGGGCACCGGCACGTGCAACGCCGCATTCTTCACTTCCTGCCAGGGCGGTTCGGGGTAGGGCCCGTACGGTGCAGGATCGGTCGTCGTCGGGCCACGGCTCGCCGACGTGGGCTGTGGAGCCCGACAAGAGATGGCTGTGGACACCAATACGCAGACAAACGCCGAGCCAAATGCCCAACCTGCCAGGGTTTTTACGAACTGATTGGTCCGCACGAATCTTGCCCCATCTTTGGAGAACGCACGCGCATTTAGCCCCCTCGGACACGAAATGCCGGCGCCTTGTGTGCGCTAACAGATTGACACGTAGCTCTTTTGTCGAACGTGGAACCCGTGATACTTCTGTTAATAGCGCAAAGAACGTGCGCTAGCATCGCACGCGCCAACGACCCAAAAGACTGGGTATTCCAGGTCGGCTCTCAATCCTGCGAGATGGCTCAGAACTGTGCCAGAATGTTGCGCGCATACTGTGCCGTGCGACGCGCGCAGACAGCAATGCTGGTAGGCATCGTGCGATCGCACCTCGCGCGAACAGACCGGCGCGCGGGCATCGTGAATCAACCGCTGTGAGTCGGCGTGGGTAAACTCCGGATGCAGTACAGCAACAAGCCGACGACTATCAGGATGGGGACGAGAGAGCAGGCCAGCCAGATGCGCCGGATCGTGTATTCGCGCAGCGCCCCTTTCGCCGCGCCATTGACTTCGGACGTCACTTTCAGACCTTCGCCCAAGGCCGCTTCAATCGGCCCGGGACTGAAGCTGTGTACCAGCGTCCGGGCATTGGTGAGCGCATCGAAGGCCTGGCGGAGGTCGAATCGCGGCCCACGGACCTGCATGCCGAGCCGTTCGGCTTCTCGCATGTTGGTTTCGGCTAGCTCAATCTCGTGTTTTAGTTGGTCTAGCCCCGAGCGCATCTTCCTGGCGACGTCGGCGCCGGCCACCGTCGCGCCATACTGGGGGTTCCCGGGATTGTGGCAACGGGCGCACACCGTGCCGTCGGTAATCCCCAACATTTCGTCGGAGGGTTGCGAAATGTCGTGCTTGCCATGACAGGTGACGCAGCCGGGCAGACCGCTGTCTTCAAACTTGTGCTTCATTTGCGTTTCGGCAAACAGCTTGGCAATTTTTCCGTGGCATGCTCCGCAGGCATTGGCGACCGAGTTGACGCCGGGCGGCAGGGCTCCATGGTTCCCGTGGCAGTTGTTGCAGGTGGCTGCGCTCAGGTCATCCTTTTCCAGCATCGCCCGGCCATGAACGCTTAGTTTCCACTGGTCGAATTGGTCGTGGCCGAGAGGCCGGTCGTGGTACGTTCGCCCGGCCATGAGTTTCGCGTCCGAGTGGCAGCGGGCACAGGTCTCAGCCACGTGCTTGACATAGACCGGCGAGTTGGAATCGTTCACTGCCAAGATGCCGTGATGACCGTGGCAATCGACGCAGGTGGCGACTGCCATGTCGATTTGCGGATTCTCCCCCTCGCTACTGGCTTTCAATCGGCGACCGTGGCCGCTGGTCCAATACTCCTGTTCCTGATCGGTACGCGCCGAGGGGTTGTACTGCCGCATGTAGTCGATGTTCGAATGGCAGCGTCCGCAAAAGCCCGGGATCTTGTCCCGCGGACGCAGGCTGTGAAAGGTGGGGTCGTCGCGATGATTCTTGAATGCGTCGAGTGTCGGGCTGCCGCCGTGACAATCGTGGCAGCGGAGTCCCTTTTGCCAATGGACGTCGCCGGCCAACGCCTGTTCGTCGACGATCGGCGTCGTCTCCGTCCACAGGGTTCCCCCCTTTAGGTGACAAACGATGCAGGAGTAGTCGTCGGGCAGGACGCCGATCTGCTCGGCAGCCGGCTGTCCACAACTCGGCGGAGCCGACCAGGCGTGCCCCAGGGCAAGGAGCACCAAGACACGGGCGACTGAATGTTTGGGCAAAGACGTCATGCCAACACTTCCCAACAGGCTGCGGCCAACAAGACGACCACCGCCAGTGCCATGAATCCATAGAGCATCTGGCGAGCACCGGTTTTCGGATTGGTCGAGGGAACAAGTAAGAACAACGCGATTGTCGTCAGCAAGGCGCCGAGGACAATTCGCCACAATTGTTGGTCGGCTTTGGAAAACCAGCCCCAGGCGGTCATCACGATAAAGAACGCGACGGCAATTGCGGCCAATACGTTGAGTACTGCGCGGCTGTTCCTGCCCCCATCCAAAAAAGGCGTCAATAGCACGACCAGGCCGCACATGCCGAAGAACAGCACGCCGATGACTTCACCATTAAAAGGCCCAATGTAAGCCGGAATCAGCTTCAGCGTTTGAAACATGAAGAGAAAATACCACTCGGGCTGGATCCCCTCGGGAGCGGACGAAAACGGGTCAGCCTTGGTTCCGAGTTCCCACGGAAACAGCGCGGACAGCGCGGCCAGCAGGGCCAGCGCCAGATACCAACCCACCATGTCCCGCAACAGGAAGTCGGGGACGAACGGCATGGACGGCGACCCCGCCCTGTCGTCGTGAACGCCCGCTTCGCGTCCCGGGACACTCATCCCGTGTTTCTGGACAAGAAACAGATGGGCCCCCAGCAAAGTGAACGTCAGCAGTGGGAGCACGACAACATGCAGCGAGTAGAATCGCGCCAACGTGTCGCCCGTGACTTCCTCGCCGCCACGGGCCAACAGCAACAGTTGCGGGCCGATCACCGGGACGATGCCCACGATTGCGGTGCCGACGCGGGTGGCAAAAAACGCCAGCTCGTTCCACGGCAGCAGGTATCCGCTGAAGCCGAATGCCATGAACAGCCCCAGCAACATCACGCCGGTCACCCAAGTGATCTCGCGCGGCCGCCGGTACGCGCGCATCAGATACGTGGTGAGCAAGTGCAGGAATAGGACGCCGATCAGCAGATTCGCGCTCCAGGAATGGGCCGAGCGAATCAGCCACCCAAAGTCGACTTCCGTCACGATCGCCTCGACGCTCTCGAAGGCTTGATCCGGCGAAGGCTTGTAGTAGAGCGAGAGCAAGATTCCCGTCACGATTTGAATCATGAACAGGAACAGCGCCATCCCGCCGAAATAATAGAAATGGGTGGAGCCGTGGATCGGTATCCGTTTCTTGCTGGCCAACCTTTGTAGGTCGTCCAGTCCCAACCGCTCACGTAAGAAACAGTACAGTCGGTCGACTCGGTCCACGCGGCGCGCTCCTCAAGACTTGCGGGAGACAACGACTTCTTCTTTGCCCGCAGCACCCCGAAGTGTGACCTTGTACATCTCCAGTGGACGCGGCGGCGGCCCAGACACAGTCCTGCCGTTCAAGTCATAAACACCGTCATGGCAAGGGCAGAATATGTCGTCATGGTCCGCACGGTACTCCACGGTGCATTGCAGGTGAGTACACACGGCGTCAAAAGCCCTGACGTCGTCGGGTCGCAGCCTTGCTCCCGAGGCGAGGCGTTTTGTCCCCTCGGGGGTCAGCACGACCAGGCACGGCTTGCCGCCAAAATTGAAAGGATTGCCCGACGCATCGGGGAGCTCATTCACCTTGAACGGAGCGACGACCTCCAAGGCGCCCGATACGGTCGCTCTGCGCGGTCGAAGAAAGCAAGCCACGGGATAGAAGACCGCCACGACCGTTGCCGAGATGGCTCCCGCCAAACTGCGCAGCAACCAAGCGCGCCGGTTCCCATCCTGACGCCCGTCCACCATCGGCAATTCTCCTGAACAAGGTGGATCCGCAACCAGAATCGCTTCGAC
>JBBDYK010000372.1:4475-10546 GCA_040901665.1 Pirellulales bacterium
TTCGACCGGCGATCGCTCCGCAACGACTACTTCGGTTTGCGCAATTCCGCTGGGGTGGGGTTGTCGTGGTGTCCCTGGACCACGTGGCAAGCAATGCAAACATTTCTTGGCAGCACCTTCCAGATCGAATCACGAACCGTCTTTTCCTGTTCGGGCGTGAGCTTCTGGTTGGCGAACTGCTTGGCGATCTCCGCGTGTTTGCTGCCGGGCCCGTGGCACGCTTCGCACGTCGTCCCCTTCAAGTCCGCCGAGGCCGCAGCGGTCGTGAAGCCCGTCGGCGCGCCAAAGCCGGTCGTGTGACACTCCAGGCACTTGGCATCCGTTTGGTATTGCGCGGGAAGCAAATCGAAATTTTTCGCGTGCGGGGTAGATTTCCATTTCATGAACTGATCGAAGTGGCAGGAAGCACATTGCTTGACGCCCGTGTACTGCTGATCCGCCGGGGGAGCCGGCTCCTGTTCGATGGGCGCCGCCAGTTGGGCCGCCCCGGGTTGGGACCAGGCCGGTTTCGCCAGGAAGGCAGATCCCACGATCGTCACTGCAAACAGTCCGAGAATCTTGGGCAAGGAGCGAGATTTGGACACCTTGATTCCTCCTCGAAATTCACTTCATGGGGGGATTAATAGTGCTAAGACACGCGGCAGTCGAACAATCCCATCCGAACTATTCAATCAATCATAGGACATACTATGACCCTTGCGTCCGCTTTCTCCAACGGGGAAACCGCGAAATCCTTGAACCACGCCGTCGCAACGGCTGCGGCCCGCCCAACGACAGAGCGTGCCAGATTGGCACAGTCCGACAACCCGGCCTCGAGGACTGTCGGAACATTTTGCTGCAACCAGTTCGTCGCGCACGAAGCTACAAGCTATCGCCTCGACAGCCCTGACGAACTCCGTTAGCATCGATTCCCAGACCACGCGCCAGTAGACGCGAATTCTCCGTGGTTGGCACAAGGGGAACAAATGAGACATTGGCTGTCATTCGGTGCGTTTGCAGGGCTACTGCTTGCTGGATGTTACAACGGACCGGCGCAAGATACCACCCCGACGGACAACCGTTCGTCGCAGGGCGATCCGCACGCCGGCATGCCGTCCATGACCGAATCGCCCGGGGCGGCTGCCGTTCAACCGCTAGGCGACTCCGGCGGTCCGGTCGCATTGGCGGCGATCACGCTGACGGCGCCAGCCGGTTGGCAGCAGATGCAGCCCAGCTCGTCGTTTGTGGCAGCGGAATTCGCCCTTCCGCGCGCGGAGGGGGACGATGCGGACGGTCGTCTGACCATCAGCACGGCGGGCGGCACGGTGGAAGCCAACATCGACCGCTGGAAGGGCCAGTTCGGCGCCCAGGTTAAGCAGGCGCCCCAGGAAGAAATCGACGTCGCCGGCATGAAGGTGACGCTGGTCGATTTGTCGGGCGACTTCAACGATCAGCGCGGACCGTTCGCGCCGGCCGTCGAGCGGCCCGGATACCGGATGATTGCCGCGATCGTCCCGGTGGAAGGCCAGCTCCATTTCATTAAAGCGACCGGACCGGAAAAAACGATAGCCTCCCACGCGGACAAGATTCACGAATTCATCCGCTCCGTCAAGCGTAAGCAATAGCACGGTCCTCAAAGTGAAAACCGCCAAGGAAACCAAGAGCGCCAAGCCCCGATTTCCGGCGAATCAATCTTGCAGCCTGCGGAACGCGCCTCTCGCATACAAGAGGCATGCCAGGGTCAATTCAATTCGCTGTATTTCTTGGCGTCCTTGGCGATCTTGGCGGTTGGTCTTTTCAGTGTGAGTATGATCCGTTCAGGCCGCACGTTGCCGGTTCGGGAGTTGCTGCCGACCGTGCCGCTGTCGTGAATTGGACAGTCGTCGGCGGAGAGGGGGAATTGCAGCAGTTGCTCCCGCCAGCACGGCGAGCATGACGACGGAGCCCCACCGGGCGTATTGCATCCAGGGAAACGGCATCGAGGCGATTTGCAGCTCGATCGTGAAATCGCGTGCGAGCTCGCTCTCCGCGGCAAACACCAATTGGCCGTCCGTCGCGTCCGACCGAGGCAGATTGCACGACACAAGCCGCTTGTCCGCACCGTGCACGCGGACACGAACCTCAGAACTCGGAACATCCACGATCCGGCGAAATTGGCCCGCGCTCTCGACGAGGGGAACGCGGTAAGTAAACTTCAACTCCTGTTCGCCGGGCAGCCACGGCATTTCCGTCACCGGCCGGTGGTCGACGACGAAGAATCGTCGCCCAAAAAACTCTTTGTCGAACGTCACGCGATCAAAATTCTTCGGGATCGAAAGCCAAAACGTCACGGGCGGTCCGCTACCCATCGACTGGCCCACGTAAGTCGCTCGCGTGGGATTGGAAATCCGCAGCGATTCGGAAATTTTCAGGACCTGCTCGTCGACGGTCACGTCGACGTCATGCCGCCTGGCGACGAGTGGGCAAGGCGCCCTGACGGCATCAAAGGCGACAATCGTCAGCTGCGCGATTCGGTTGTTCGGATCGAGCCGCACGCGTTGGCCGGGATAGTGCACGCCGTCGCGGTTGGCGCCCGGTAGATAGACGAGCGTCGGCTCCAACGGCACTTGCTCAAACACGAACTTCCCGTACCGATCGGTTTTCGTTTCGGCCACGGGGACCAATTCGCCGTCCGCGCCGGCCCGCAGGACGACATCAACATCCTCCAGCGGCTGATTGCCGTGAGTGCCGTTCACGACAGCGCCTTGGATCGTGCCGGCCGGTTCCGGCAGCGACTCCAAAGCGGTGATCCCAATCGTGAGTGAGAGAAGAAATGCCAGCATCAAATACCTAAAAAACAGACATCCGTCAGGCGGCTTTGGCGCGCGGCGCTTCGTCGGTTTGCCGGTGCGTCTCCAGCCGCTCCAACCGCCGGGCGAGCCGGATATTGCCGGCGGCAAGCCACAACACGTAGGCACTCACCACCGCCCAGGCGACGGCGTAAGCAGCGAGTAAGGTTTCTATTTTCCGTTCTCCTGTGTGGGGGTCAACTTGGTTAGGATTGCGAAGGTGCGCTGGCCGACCAGGCGGCGATTTCCAGTTGTGCGGTCCGCTCGGAGAGTTCGAGTTGACGTCGCCGCTGCACGGCCAGGTAGGCGAACAGGGCCGTGAAGCTGATCACCGACGCCAACAACACGAGTCGCATGCGCGGGTCCATTTCGGGCGTCACCGGGTGGACGCCGCGAAACCAGCGCGTGGCCATCAGCACCAGCGGCACGTCGCTCATGCCGACGACGGCCAGCACGCCGCCAATCCGCGCACGGCGATTCGGATCTTCGATGCTCGAGCGGACCAGAAACAGTCCTGCATAGATGATCCAGAGCACGAGCGACGAGGTGAGCCGCGGCTCCCAAGTCCACCAGGTGCCCCAGGCCTCGTGCGCCCACGCCGAACCGGTGATCAGCGTCAGCGTCGAGCACAGCCAGCCGACTTCGCCTGCTGCTTGCGACCAGAAATCCCATTCCAGCGAGCGGCGGACAAGGAACATGGCGCCGCAAAAGCCCATCGCCAGGCAACCGGCCAGCCCACACCAGGCGACCGCCACGTGGATGTAAACGATCCGCTGCACGTCGCCCATCGTGGCTTCGGTGGGCGCGACGAAGAAGATCATCCACATGGAAGCAAATATCAGACAGGTGATCAGTACACCGGTGGCCAGCGTGCCCGTTGAAGTGCGGTCCGGCGAGAGGTTATTCATCGAATCAATCCTCCACGACAAATTCAAACATCATCGCTCCGGCCACCGTAAACACGGCAGCGAAGACGGCAAGCAACTGAATCCACCGCCACCACAGCGAATCGATCTCGCCGGTGAGCAGGAGGCGGGTCGTCTCCGCCGCGCCGAAAACGACCGGCACCACCAGCGGCAACAAGAGCAGCGTCAGCAAGCCGCCGCGATGCCGCAGCCCGGACGTCAGGGAGCCGACGAGTGTCCCCACCGCCGCGAAGCCGACATTGCCCAGCGCTGCGATCAGCAAGAGTGGGCCGGGTCGGGCGGCGAACGGAACATCCGAAAGAACGATGAACGCAGGTACCAGCACGAGTTCCAGGATCACCAATGCCGCAACATTGACCGCCATCTTCGCCAGGAACAACACGCTGGGCGCGACGGGATACAGCGTGAGCGCTTGCCAACAGCCGGCGTCGCGTTCACCGGTAAACGACCGATCGCAAGCCAGCGTGCCGGCAAAGAAGACAGCCAGCCAAAGCAGCCCGCCGCCGACGCGAGCTTTCTGGTCCAGGGGAAGGTCGATTTGCGTCGCCAACAGAAACACCAACACGAGCCCCAGCAGGACCATTCCCGGCCAAACGTGCTGAGCGCGTAGCTCGCGCGTCAAATCCTTGTGGATCAGCCACCACAGCGAATTGATGGTTTGACGTGCCGGCATCATGCGCTCTGCCGCAACGTGGTGAGTGGGCAATCGCCCCGTTCGATCGCCACCATCCGCCCGGCGTCCAGGTGAACAATTCGGTCGGCGACGCTGCCGCTCTGCGCAGCGTCGTGACTGGCGAAGCAGACGGTCTGCCCCGCGCATCGCCAACGTTCGAACAGCCGCTCCAGCCACTGACGACCTGCCGCGTCCAGATTGGACGACGGCTCGTCGAGCACGATCAGCCGCGGCTCGTGCATTAGCGCCCGGGCGATCGCCAGCCGCTGTCGCATGCCCTGCGACAGTTGTCCGGCCGGTCGATGGGCCTGCGATTCGATCCCCCCTTCCGTCAAAAGTGTCGCGGCTCGGTCGTGGATATTTGCGACGCCGTTCATGCGACCGGCAAACAACAGGTTTTCCAGCGCAGTCAGCTCGGCATAGAGCCCGCATTCCTGGCCCACGTAGCCGATCTGCCGGCGCACGTGGTCGCAGCGTGTGGTCGCCTCGCCAAACCAACAGACGCTGCCCGCAGCAGGGCGCACCGCCCCCACCAGGCACTTCAACAACGTCGACTTGCCGGCCCCATTCGGTCCCATCACGGCGATCGACTCGCCCTCGACGACGTCCAAGTCGACGTCGCGGAGCACCGGCATCCGCCCGTACACGGCAACCAGGCCAGCCACTTCCACTGCGTAGCCGCTGCCGTTGCACGACACGCTTTTCGCCGCGCCATCAGTGGCCCAGCTTCGCACGATCGTATTCTTAATTGTCCGCAACATAACTCGTGTCAGGCCGCACTCGCTCGTGAATTGCTTTGTTCAACCGCTACGCTCGTGTCGACAGGATCGCAGGCCAAGTCGGCGATTGCGACGCGGCGGCGCGACACCGGCCACATGGCGACGATCGCTGCGACCGTCGCCACGGCCCCGCCGACCCAAATCCAACCGATCATCGGATTGTCGACGAGCGTTACCACCACGCGCCCGTCCCCCAAACCGGCGTGGAGCACCGTGTAAAAATCGCCCCGCCACGTCGAGTCGATGGCCACTTCCGTGGTCCAATCATTCTGCAGCAAGTGCAGATGCCGAGCCGGCCGCAACTCGACCGGTGCGGAACCGTCGCGCGCGATCTGCAGCACCGCCTCGGCCACCAGTTTGTCGGGCAACTGCCGTTGCTCGAGCCGCACGTAATGAATCTGGCGGCCGGCCCAATGCAGCGTGTCGCCCTCATCCAGGGTCACTTCTTTTCGTTGCGTGCCGAGCGACGAGCCGGTCACTCCGATCGCCACACAGACGAAACCAAGGTGGACGCAGTAGGCAGCGTACTTTCGTCGCCCGTTCCGTAATGCGCCAAGCAGCCCGTACCAGCGAGGATGCGACTGCCGTTGCCAGGCCTCGTGCAGCCAGGCGGCGAGCAACGTCGCCACGGTCATCGCCGCCATCCCAACCACCGCCAGCAACAGCGGCTGCCGCATCCCGGCCACCAGCGCCACCGCGACGACGGCCAAGCAGACCGCCAGGCACAAAGCCAAGAGTCGGCGACGCGCGGGCGTGGGTGGAGCGCCCCACTGCAGCAGCGGAACCGCCGCCGTCGTTGCCAACAACCCTAAACCGATCGGCGGCAGGACGTTGTTGTAAAACGCGGGGCCCACCTGAATCATCCGGCCGAGGAACATCTTCGTGA
>JBBDYK010000373.1:0-10515 GCA_040901665.1 Pirellulales bacterium
CCGACAACGAGGCCCATTGTCGCTGCGCGAAAGAGGCTCATTGTCGCTGTGAGTCAGTCGGCGAGCAACAGCCGATCGAGCGCGGCCAAGGCGGCCGGCCAGGAAGCGCTGGTCGCCGCGTAAGTGTCCCACCACGTGGCCAGGGTTCCAGCGGCCGTAGCTTCGAGATCATCGGTCCACGCCGACAGCGCCGCGGCCAGGCTCGGAGGGCCATATCGCGCCAGCTCGACCTCCTCCGCGGCCGCCAATACCGGCGGAATCATCGCCAGCCGCCAGACTTCAGCCCGGCGATCGGCCCGCAAGTTGGCGTCGAACTTCGGCAGCTCAAGCTGCAACTGCGCCAGCAACCATCCCAGCCGCAGCACCTCCGGCAACTGGGCGATCGGGTTGGCCAGCACGGCCTCGATCCGCACCGAGTTGTACAGCCAGTGCGCGGCGCCGCCACCGCCCAGGACCGGATGCACTGCAATGACGTCGGCCCTCTCGACGATCAACTCCGGCTCGGTCAAGCGCGCGACGCCGGCCAGCAGGCCCGGTCCGCGCGCCTCCCACTGGCCCATGAGCGGCGCCGTGCGAAGCTCGAGCTCGTCCAAAACTTGCGGATTGGTCCGCAAAAACGCCGCTTGCAGCGCGACGAACCGCCGCGCCAGGCGCTGCGCGGCATCGGGCGCTGGCGCCACGCCGACGAGCCGGGAGAGCACGGCCTTGGCCCACTCCGCGGGCACATCGAGCTGAACCGCGGCCGGCACCGCACATGCAAAGAAGAAGTCTTGGTCCAGCCCCAGGGAACGAACTTCGCCCAATAGTTCGTCGACCTCGCCGACCATCGCGTCGTGCGTGGCGCGGTCGACCAATTCCGCGCCGCGGGCGATGGCTTCGGCGGCGTGCCAGCAACTGGCCGTGGCGCTGGCCAGCCATCGTGTTTCGATCGGCATGACGACGTCTCGATGGAGCTCAAGCGGGCGTCTGGGGAAAGCGAAACCGGCGAGTTTTTGGCCGTGGAGACGCGGCGGATGGTGTCGCTCACGCCTCGGCCGGCGTCTCATCCTAACGACTTCCCGCGCCGCGGGGGCATTTTTCCCATAGCAGAACGGCGGAGTTCTGCCAATAATTTCGCTACGGTGCGGATGCAGGCCGCGATCCGCGGATCTCGATGCCGCGGTTTTGCGCTTTTGTTTCAGGCGAGGGGACTCCATGCTCGATCAAGAGGTCCGACGTTGGGCGGCTACCGATGCCGCCGAGTTGTATGACATTGCACGCTGGGGCAAAGGCTACTTCTCCATCGGCGACGACGGCCACGTGCGCGTCCATCCCGACAAGAACCCCGAGCGGGCCATCGACCTGAAACAGCTCGTCGACCGGCTGCAGATGCGCGGCATCGACCTGCCGATCCTGATCCGCTTCGCGGACATCCTGCAGCACCGACTGGCCGAAATCCACTCGGCCTTTGCCCGCGCCATCGCCGATCACGGTTACGGGGGCAGCTATTGCTGCGTCTATCCGATCAAGGTGAACCAGCAGCGGCAGGTCGTCGAGGAGGTGCTGCGGTTCGGCAAGCCCTATCAGTTTGGAGTGGAAGCCGGCAGCAAGCCCGAGTTGTTGGCCGTAGTGGCCATGACCGACAACGACACGCCCATCATTTGCAATGGATTCAAGGATGCGGAGTTCATCGAGACGGCCATGATGGCGCTCAAGATGGGGCGCAAGATCATTCCCGTAGTCGAGAAGTACACCGAGCTGGAGCTGATCCTGAAAACGGCCGAAAAGCTCGGCGTGCGGCCCACCATCGGCATGCGCGTCAAGCTGGCGGCCCGCGGCTCCGGACGCTGGCAGCAGTCGGGCGGATACCGCTCGAAGTTCGGGCTCACCGTCAGCGAAATTCTGCGCGCGCTGGGCGAGTTGCAGGCCCGCGGCATGCAAGACTGCTTCCGCCTATTGCACTTTCACCTGGGCAGCCAGATCACCAATATTCGCCAGATCAAAGGCGCGCTCAACGAAGCGGTGCGGATCTACGTCGACCTAGTCAAGCAAGGAGCGGGCCTGGCCTATCTCGACGTCGGCGGCGGCTTGGGCGTCGACTACGACGGCTCGCAAACCAACTTCGAATCGAGCGCCAATTACACGCTGCAAGAGTATGCCAACGACGTCGTCTATCACGTGCAAAGCGTCTGCGATGAGGCCGGCGTGCAACACCCCACGATCATCTCCGAAAGCGGCCGGGCCGTGGTCGCCTATCACAGCGCGCTGGTGTTTGGCGTGCTGGGCGTGGCCGGACAGGGAGACGGCGATCTGCCCACGCAGTTGCCGGAGGAAGCCGAGCAGCCGCTACACGACTTGCTCGACACCTATCAAAACGTGACCGTCCGCAACGTGTTGGAGGGCTATCACGACGCCACCCAAGCGCTCGACATGGCCATGAATCTGTTCTCCGGCGGCTACCTGCCGCTGGTGCAGCGAAGCATTGCCGAGAACCTGTTTTGGGCGATCTGCCACAAGATCCAGCGGCTCACGAAGCAATTGGAGTTCGTGCCCGAGGAGTTGGAAAACCTGGACGCGATGCTTTCGGACACGTATTTTTGCAACTTTTCGTTGTTTCAGTCGATGCCCGACAGTTGGGCCATCAAGCAACTGTTTCCGGTCATGCCGATCCACCGGCTGGACGAGCGTCCCACGCGGCACGCCGTGCTCGGCGACATCACCTGCGACTCGGATGGCAAGATCGAGCAGTTCATCGACCGCCGCGACGTGAAGCGCACCTTGCCCCTGCACACGTTCAACGGCGAGCCGTATTACCTCGGCGCGTTCCTATTGGGCGCTTACCAGGAGATTCTCGGCGACCTGCACAACTTGTTTGGCGATACCAACGCAGTACACGTGGCCCTGGACGAGCACGGCGAAGCGGTGTTGGAAACCGTGATCAAGGGAGACACGGTTCGCGAGGCGCTCGACTACGTCGAGTTCAACGTCGAGGGCCTGATGAAACAGTTCCGCACGTCCGTCGAGCTGGCCGTCCGCGAGGGACGCATCGGCTATGAAGAAGCCGGCCAATTCCTGCGGTTCTATGAAGACGGGCTACAAGGCTACACCTACCTGGAAGAGCCGCACGAGAAATAACGCCGCGCTCCACTGCTGTCGCTTTGTGTCACTGCTGTCGCTTTGTGTCACTGCTGTCGCTTTGTGTCACTGCTGTCGCCGTGTGCCACTGGTGGCGAACCGCCACTAGTGCAAACCAAAGTGAAACCGTGATTCGGCACCGGTGACCGGCGCCACCCGTGGCACATCTCACACCCGGCCATCCGTAGCACCCAGCAGCCAGCGACACCATGCCCATCCGCGGCGTGATTTTCGATCTCGATGGCACGCTGGTCGACTCGCGGCTGGATTTCGACCAGATGCGACGCGAGATGGGCATCGATGGTTCGCCGCCCCTGCTCGAAGCGCTGGCCAACATGCCGCCCGAGCGCGCGACACGCTGCTGGGAGATCCTGCTGGAACATGAGCGACGCGGCGCCGAGCAAGCCGTGCCCTTTCCGGGCGTCCCCCAGTTTTTGCAGGAGCTTGCCGAGCGCGGTCTGGCCCGTGGCGTGGTGACGCGCAACAGCCGCGAGTCGACGCTGGCATTGCTGGCACGGCTCGGCCTCCAGTTCGATCCGGTGTTGGGCCGGCACGAGGCGCCGCCGAAGCCCGACCCGACGGCGCTGTTGCACATCTGCCAGGCCTGGGACTTTGCACCGCGCGAGTGCGTGATGATCGGCGACTACCGCTACGATATCGAGGCGGCCCGGCGCGCGGGCATGCACGCGGTGCTGTTTACGGGCGCCGGGGGCTTGAGCGGGCTGGCCGAAGAAAATACGGTGGATCTGCTGCTATCGAGCTTTGCCGAGCCGGCCGAGTTCTGGCAATGGCTTGGACAAATCGACCTAGGGGGGGACGAGGGTTCTTGCTAACATCCGGCCCGCGCGGCGCCCAAGCTGGCGCGCGCCTCGGCACTCGTTTCTCTCTCCATCAGAACCCTTGCCGGATTGCCATGCACGCGTATCCTCGGAAAGTTTCGGCCCTGCTAGCGATGGCCGTAGCCTTGGGAAGCAGCCACTTCGCGCTTGCGCAGTCGCAACCGCGCGGCGCAGCGCCCGGCAGCGCGCCGGCGCCCCGCACTGCGAGCCCCGCACAACGGCAACCGGTACGTACGGCGGCGAATCCTGCAACGCCCAACAGCAATGCAACCGGAGCCGTTCAACCGGCGACCGCACAGGCCGGTGCGGCGGTGGCGCCGGTCGTACCTCGTGCGCCGTTCGCACTCACTACGGCCCAAGAGCAACTGCTGGATCAGATCTTGGCGAAGTGGGAGAAGGAGAGCAGCAAGGTCAGCACGTTCGTGTGCAAGTTCACGGAATTTGAAATCGATCCGACGTTTGGACCGCCAAAGTTTAACTACACAATCTCGGAATCGACGGGAGAGTTGACATTCAAATCACCCGATCGCGGCGAATATGAAATCTATCGCGTGCGCAAGTGGAATAAAGAGAAAGACGGTTACGTACCGGATGACGAGGCGATTAAGCACTGGATGTGCGACGGCAAATCCATCTACGAATGGAACCATCGAGAGAAACTGCTGAATGTGAATCCGCTGCCGAAAGAGTTGCAAGGCAAGGCGATTGCCGATGGTCCGCTGCCCTTCGTGTTCGGCGCCAAGGCAGACGAGCTGAAGCGCCGCTATTGGATGCGCGACGTGACTCCACCAAATAATGTCGGCAAACAGATCTGGCTGGAAGCTCATCCGAAGTTCCAGCAAGATGCCGCCAATTTTCAGCGCGCTACTGTGATCCTCGACGAAAAGACATTTCTGCCGAAGGCGCTACAACTGTTCCTTCCTGGGATCGCTGCGGCAGCCGGCAAAGAGCAGGCGTATACGGCATTGGCGTTCGAACCTCCCTCCGTCAATAATCCACTCAACACCTTGATCGGCAAGTTCATGAAGCCGACGATTCTACCGTTTGGGTGGAAATGGGTGGACGTCAAACCCAGCGACGCCGCGCCTCCGCAAGAAACGCCGTCGTCGTCCGCGCCGGCCCAGGCCGAGCGCCCGGCGGTTGGCCAGCGAAAGTAGGCCGTTGCGACGCGCTCCTCCGGGTATGGCCTACGTCCAAACCCTCGTCGCGGCAATCTTTTGCGCGCCGTTTTTGACTCGCTCTGGTGCCGCGCTATAATCTCTACTGCCACGGAATAACGGAATTGGCAGTTACGTTCGTACAGCGTTGTGCAGACGGCCCCACTATGTCGCAAGCGTGCGCGATTCGCGGCGGGAACTCTCGGCGCGGCGTGCGACGAGCCTTTGGGCTCGCGCTGTCGCTCTCTGGGCTGATGTTGTTGACTGCCTATGCTGCTCCGGAGAACGCCGCGGTTGGCCCCGACGACGCGGCGCCGGCAGGACCCGCTCCTGACGGCCGGCAAGTCGGCCGACTGGTGCGCGTGCCGCTGCCGATCACCGGCAACGTCGACACGCAGGTCAAACGCGCCGTGCAAAAGGCGCTATCCGAGCTCAAGTCGGGCGATTCTCGACCGGTGCTGGTCTTCGAGTTCGCCGCGGTCGACGAACCGTCAGACCAGGGCGAACAGCCCGACCAGGGCGGACAGGCGAAGGGGGGTGGGCAATCGGGCCAGGGCAGCGACTTCAGCCGCGCGCTGGCGCTGGCCCGGTACTTGTCGAGCCGCGAGTTGAGCGAAGTGAAGACCGTCGCATACATCCCGCAGGCGGTCAAAGGTCACGCCGTGCTGGTGGCGATGGCCTGCGAGGAAATCATCATGGCGCCCGACGCGCAGATAGGCCGCGCCGGCATCGATGAATCGGCCGAAGAGGTGATCGATCCCACCGTGCGCAGCGGATACTCGGAAATCGCCAATCGCCGGCGCACGGTGCCCGCGCCCGTAGCGCTGGCCATGCTCGACAATAACGTCGAGGTACTGAAGGTGGAAACCGAAGTGAGCCCCGAGTTCGTGCTCCGCTCGGAGCTCGAGGAGCTGAAGAAGAATCACACGATTCAGAATCAACAGGTGTTGAATCGACCGGGCGAGTTCGCCGAATTCACCGGTCGCGAGGCGCGTGAACTGGGCTTCGTCAAGTATCTGGCCAACGATCGCGACGCGCTGGCGCGGGCCCTGTCGCTTTCACCGAACATGCTGGAGGACGATCCCTCGCTGGCCGGCGAGTGGCGTCCGGTGCGCATTCCGTTGCGGGGACCGATCACGGTGGCGCTGGCCTCGCGCACTCAGCGGATGATCGAAGATCAGGTGCGCGGCCAGGACGCCAACTTCGTGTGCCTGTGGATCGACAGCCCCGGTGGCTCGTTGCAGGGCAGCATCGATCTGGCGAACTACCTGGCGAGTCTCGATCCGGCCAAGGTACGCACCGTGGCGTTCGTTCCGGCCGAGGCGCGCGCCGACGCGGCGTTGATTGCGCTCGCCTGCGATCAACTGGTGATGACACCGGACGCGATCCTGGGCGGCGCGGGAGCGGTTGAGCTGGCGCCCGAGGAAGTGCTGCTGACGCGCGAGACGGTGCGCGATCACCTGGCTCCCAAGAAGGGGCGCAGTTGGTCGCTGATCGCGGCGCTCGTGGATCCGGACACGCGCGTTTTTCGTTACACGCGCAAGCAGGACGGCGCGGTCGGTTATTTTTGCCAGAACGAGCTGGACCATCAGGCCGAGCCGGCAGCCTGGACGCGCGGCGAAGAGGTCACCACGCCAGGCCGGCCATTGCGCTTGAAGGGAGACGCCGCGCTCGAATTCGGACTGGCGCGCAACTCGGTGCAGGATTTCGCCGCCCTCAAGCAGATCTATGGAATCGAAAACGAGCTCGTCGTGGCTGAGCCCGGCTGGGCTCATTTTCTCATCGACTGGCTGGCCGAACCGACCTTGGCGTGGATGCTGCTGTTGATCGGCGGCGCCGCCCTGTATGCCGAGTTGCAATCGCCGGGCATCGGCATCGGCGGCTTCGTGGCCGGCGTCTGCTTTTTGCTCTATTTCTGGAGCAAGCACTTGGACGGCACTGCCGGCTGGCTCGAGGTCTTGCTGTTTGCCGCCGGCGTGGCGTGCATCCTGTTGGAGATGTTCATTCTGCCGGGCACGGCCATCTTCGGCTTGGGAGGCGGGCTGCTGATCATCACGTCGCTGGTCTTGGCGAGCCAGACCTTCGTGCTGCCGCACAACGATTATCAATTGGCGCAACTGCGCGATTCGATGTTGGGACTGATCGGCGCCTTCGCGGGGGTAGTGGTGTTGGCGGTGCTCATGCGCCGCTACCTGCCCTACACGCCGTTTTTCAACCACGTCATGCTCGAGCCACCCAGCGGCGCCGAGTTGGCAGACATCGCGCATCGCGAGGCGCTGGTGAATCTCGACCACCTGCTGGGTCATCAGGGCACCACCACGACGCAATTGACCCCCTCGGGCAAAGCCCGTTTCGGCCACGAGTTGGTCGACGTGATTGCCGATGGAGAAGTGATCGCCCGTGGGGCCCAAGTGGTTGTCGTCGAGGTGCAAGGCAACCGCGTGGTGGTCCGCTCGGCGGCCGGCAGCGTGTAGCAAGTCTCCTCGAAATCGACTAAGCTCAATGGTCGATATCGAGCACTTAGTTACCCCAACTTAGCACTTCCCTGACGTAGCACTTCCATGGATTCGCTGGTTTGGTCCTCCTTGCTGCTCTTGGTGGGATTGGCGCTGGTGATTTGCGAGGTGTTCATTCCCTCGGGCGGCGTGCTGGGGCTGTTGTCCGTCACGTCGCTAGTAGCCGCGGTATCGTTGGCCTTCTATCACAAGGGCATCGAGATCGGGTTGCTGTTCTTGACCGTGGCGACGGTGCTGGTGCCGACGGCCTTGGCGCTGGCGTTTCGCTATTGGCCGCAAACGCCAATGGGGCGACGGCTGTTGTTGGACGTGCGCACCGGCGACCAGATGCTGCCGGACACTCCCGAGCGTCGGAAATTGGCCCAGTTGGTCGGCAAGATCGGCGTGGCCAAGACCTTGATGCTACCCAGCGGCGCGGTATTGGTCGAAGGTCGCACGATCGACGCATTGAGTGAGGGCATGTCGATCGAAGCTGGCCAGCGCATTCGGGTCGTCGCCGTCCATGGCAGCCGAGTGGTCGTGCGTCCCGCGGACGACAACGAAGAACCACCGGTCGACGACATCCTCTCGCGGCCGATCGAGTCGCTGGGCATCGACTCGTTGGAAGATCCCCTGGCTTGACACCCGTAGTCGGCCCCCCCGACAATACGGTGGTCTGGGTTACGATGCACGACTCGCAGGAGGGCTTCCATGCCTGGCGATGGCGGAATCGGTGGACTGATCACCTGGATCGTGATCCTGGTGGCGGCGTTCTTCGCGCTGGTTGCATTTGCCGTATTCGCACGGTATTTCCGCCTGTGGATCCAGTCGATCACCACCAAAGCGCGGATCGGCATTTTCGATCTGTTGGGCATGACCTTTCGCAAGGTCAATCCCACGGTCATCGTCCGCAGCAAGATCATGGCCGTGCAGGCCGGCTTGACCGACGAGACGGGCATCACCAGCAAGGCGCTTGAGGCCCATTACCTGGCCGGCGGCAACGTGCCCCTGGTGATCCGTTCGATCATTGCCGCGAAGAAGGCCAAGACGATCAACTTGGATTTCAAGCTCGCCACGGCCATCGACCTGGCCGGGCGCAACGTGCTCGAGGCCGTACAGACCAGCGTCTATCCCAAGGTGATCGACTGCCCGGCCCGGGGCGCGGCGCGCGAATCGCTCGACGCCGTCGCCAAGAACGGCATTCAACTCAAAGTCAAAGCTCGGGTGACGGTGCGCGCCAATCTGAATCAGTTGATCGGTGGCGCCACCGAAGAAACGATCATCGCCCGGGTGGGCGAGGGAATCGTCAGTGCGATCGGTTCCTCCGACTCGCACACCCAGGTGCTGGAAAACCCCGATCGCATCTCGAAAGCCGTGCTGGCGCGGCGAATGGATTCGCAGACGGCGTTCGAGATCGTGTCGATCGACATTGCCGACATCGACGTGGGCGACAACATTGGCGCGCGATTGCAGGCAGACCAGGCCGAGGCCGATATGCGCGTAGCTCGTGCCAATGCCGAGGGGCGTCGCGCCATGGCCGTGGCTCAAGAGCAGGAAATGATCGCCGAGATCGAAGAGATGCGGGCCAAGCTGGTCGAGGCCGAAGCAGAAATCCCCAAGGCGATCAGCGAGGCGTTGCGCGAAGGGCATTTGGGGATTCTCGACTATTACAAGCTGCGCAACGTGCAGGCCGACACCGACATGCGCAAGGCAATCGCCGGCACGCCAGTTACCCGCTCCTAGCGCGCTACTCCCAACCATCACGGCGCAAGACGCGAGAGAAGTGCCATGATCATCCGCGAAGTGCTGCTGCTCGCCGGCATCGGCGACGTGCTGGGCGTGCTGGTCCCGATCGTGTTTTTCGTCATTTATTTGCTCAACCAACTGCTGTCCGGCAAAGGCAACCCGCAGCAGCAGCAACAACGCGGTCCGCAGCGTCGCGCGGCGCCGCAACGCCCGCAGGCCGAGCGCGCCATGCGTCCGCCGCAAGCGCCGGGACACGCGCCGGCGGCCCCCGAGCCACGCGGCCAGGCGGCACAGTTGAACCAAGAGATCGAACAGTTTCTCAAACGCGCCGGCCAGCGCCGCGGGGAATCGCCGCAGCGCGAGCGCGCCGCGACAGCATCCGAAAGTCGCCCGCGAGCGCCGCGGAAGCCGCCGGCGCCGCAGCAGCGTCCCTCCTTGCGCGATGAGCCCATCGACGTTGACGTGGTGCCGCTGGACGAGCCCCGGCGCGACAGCGTGGCCGCCAGCGTCGAACGGCACATGCAAAGCGGCTCGTTCGCCCAGCGAGCCGAACATCTGGCCGACGACATCGTGCGCGCCGACCAGGAAATGGAGGATCACATGCAAGCGGCGTTCGGTCGCCGCGTCGGCACGCTCGCGGGCGAGACACCCGCAGCCAGCGGACCGGTCACCGACGTGCAGACCTCAGTCGTCACCGACGCGCCATCGCCGGCGGCCGCATTCGCGCAAATCCTGCGCACTCCCCAAGGCATGCGCGAGGCCGTCGTGCTGAGCGAAATCCTCGCCCGACCCGAGCATCGTTGGTAGAATGCCGGCCGGTTGGTTGGCACTGTCACGGAAAGCATTTCGGGAGAAAATGGCGCGATGGCCATCAAGAAGATTGCACCAGGAGAAACGCGAATCGGCTGGATCGGAACCGGCGTGATGGGATCGAGCATGTGCGGGCACTTGGTGTCGGCAGGGTTCCCGGCCACGGTGTTCAACCGCTCGAAAAAGAAGGCCCAACCGCTGCTGGACAAGGGCGCCGCTTGGGCGGATAGCCCCCAAGCCGTGGCGGCGGCGTCCGACGTCGTGTTCACGATCGTCGGCTTTCCCTCCGACGTGCGCAGCGTGATTCTGGGCGACGAAGGCGCACTGGCCGGCAGCAAGCCAGGCACGGTGCTG
>JBBDYK010000374.1:0-10415 GCA_040901665.1 Pirellulales bacterium
GTCAACTGGTGGGCTTCCCAGTACGCCTTGATGTGTCGATCGATGAGTGCCACCGGAGGCGCGACATCCTCGACGTCACGCGACGGGACGATTGGTCGCTCGATAGCAACGGCAAGCCGGCACGCGACCACTATCAGCACAGTCCAGGCGGCGGCATGGAAGTAGCGCCTTGGGCAGTGCCAAGTTTCACGCGCAAGATGTCGCGGCGTGCGTGCCATACTCCTCGATCATTCCCAACAAGCGAGCGGCCCAACAAGAAGCGCCGACGGCCTGAGTCAAGTATGTTCAAAGCGGTGCTGGCGAACTAGCAAGAGTCCAGGGACGGACCGAATGCGCGCTTCAAGCACCGACAGTATTGCCGAGCATGCTTCGGGGGCAAAACGCCGTGGAGAAATCGTCGGAAAAAATCTGGATTATTCCCGTCAGGGCGGAAATGTCCAGTAGCCAGATGGGTGTATTGATATTGAACAGATGCTCAATTCTGCTGTATCAAAATGCAACAGGCGAGTTGAAGTCCCGGAATGCGCTAGGACTCCAACTCGCCTGTGCTGTACGGAAACTTGGCGCTTTTTCTTTGATCTACGGGCCGGCCTCGCTGTTCCGCTTTCGACCCGTAAGTCTCAGACTCCTCTTGGTTTCCGTTACTCTGTTGCCACTGCCTCTTCTGATGCCGGCCCCGAAACTGGTCTCTTCTCTATTCCGGCCCCGGGGTAGCCACATTGCAGGGCAATGTAGTGCCTCTCCCAATCCGACGAGGACTGATTGCAAAGGGCGCGCCAAATATTAGCTTTGGCGCAAAAAATCCGCCGGCTGGGCGCCTCTAGGCCGTTTCGCGGAATTGGATCTGATGCAACCGGGCATATAGCTCCGAGCGCCCCAGCAGTTGCTCGTGCGTGCCGATATCCTCGATCTGACCGCCTTGCACCACGATGATTCGATCGGCCAGCGCCAAGGTGGCCAACCGATGGGTCACGATTAGCGTGGTGCGGTGGCGGATGAATTGCTCCAGCACTCTGTGGATCAACTGTTCGCTTTCCAGGTCGATCTGGCTGGTGGCTTCGTCGAGGATCAGGATGGCGGGGTCGCGGAGAATGGCGCGCGCCAGAGCGATCCGCTGGCGTTGTCCGCCCGACAGTCGCCCGCCACCTTGACCCACGATGGTGTCGTAGCCGTCCTCCAACTTTTGCTCGATGAATTTGTGAGCATGGGCCTGCTTGGCCGCTTCGATCGCCTGCTCGCGCGAGGCTTGCGGGCAACCGTAGCGAATGTTATTGAGTACGGTGTCGTCGAACAACAGCGTCTCCTGGGTGACCAGTCCGATCTGGCCGCGAAGATCTTGCAGACGCACGTCGCGCAGGTCGACGCCGTCGAGCCGCACGCTGCCTTTGACCGGGTCAAAGAACCGCGGCACCAGGCTGGCCAGCGTGGTCTTGCCGCAGCCGTTGGGACCGACCAGGGCAATCGTTTCGCCGAACGGAATGCGCAGATCGATGTCTTCCAACACCGGTTGCTGGGAAGTGTAGCGGAACGACACGTGATCGAAGTGCAACTCGCGATGGTGACGACGCAACGGCTGCGGTTGCGGCGGGTCGCAGACGGTGGGCTCGCGATCCATGGCGAAGTACACTCGGTCGGCCGCGGCCGAGGCCCGTTGCAGCTTGTTGAACACTTCGGTCAGGCGCCGCGCGGGGTCGCTCACGCCGGCCAAGAAGCCGTAGAACACCAACAGCGCGCTGAGCGACAACGGCTCGTCGCTCATTTTGATGCCCCACAGATAGTTCTGCTGATTCATCACCAGGTAGGCGCCAAACAGGATGGCCAGCGAGATCATGGTGATGCCCATCACTTCCGTGACGGGATTGATCATGGCATCGAACAGCGCGATGCGCATGGCTTTTTTGTAGCACTGCTTGCTGGCATGGTGAAAGCGCCGGCGCTCGTAGCGCTCCATGGTAAAGGCCTTGACGACTTTGACGCCGCTGAAGCTTTCGGCCAGGATGCCGTAGAGCGACGACATTTGCTCGAGGGCCTTGCGGTTGGCGCGCTTGAGCGTCTTGGCGAGCGTCGTGACCAGCAAGCCGGTCGGAGGCGCCAGAATCATTGACAGCAAGAGCAACTGCCAGGAGATGTAGGCCGCGCCCGCAAAGCAGACGACCATCTTCAGTGGTTCGCGGACCGCGCGGCCGAAGAGTGTTTGAATGCCGTCGGCCACGCCGTTGACGTCGTGGGTGAAGCGCGAGAGCAGGTCGCTCGTGCCACTTTCGCTGAACGTGGCCAGATCCATGCGCAGCGTACGACGATAGAACTGCTTGCGCAGGTCAAACGTGGCCAGTTGGGCCACGCGATCCACCAGAAACGAACTGAGCGCCAGGAATCCGTCCTTGGCGATCGTGGCCACGATCAGCGCGGTGATCAGCACCAGCAGGGTCTGATAGGGATCGGCGGGCAGGTAGTCATTGATCCAGGGCTGCCACCACTGGAAGCGCGCCAGCGTGGCTTCGGCGGCGGCGCGACGACTGGTGGCATGCGCCCAATCGCGCTCCAGCGTGTCACGCTGGTCGCCGGCGGCCCGTTCCAGTTGTTGGCGCAGCCGATCGGCGGTGGCCGATTCGGTGGCGATCGTGGTCTTGGAACTGGCGATCCCCTTCTCGACCCATTGGCCGAGGCTCTGGGTGTTGCCCACGATCTCGACCAGCGGGTAAAGGGTTCCGATGTTGGCGCCCCACAGGGCGGCGACAATCAGGGAGCAGGCGACCGAGGCCGCGACGGTCCAATAGTACCGTAGCGCGAGTCGCACCGAGCGCGCGAAGTTGCCCATCCGTGTATTGCTTTCAAGCGCGAGTTCGAAGGAAGCCCTTTCCGCGCCAGCGAGATCCTCTCGCCGCGGCGGACGGCACGCAAGTCCGCACCTTTTAGCAGATTGCGGCGCACCGCGCCAAGCCGAAGCCGGCCGCAATGCGTCGGTCCAACGTTGCCAGGCCAATACGAATCCGAAGCGCCAGCGAGGGATCCGACGCTCGACATGCGGCTGCCCTCGCTGCCGCTTCGGGTTAGCTGGCGCGAGGCGCCATCCTCGCCTGCCACGATAGCGGTGGGTGAGCAAGCTCACGCACGCGTGAGCATGGCGTCGGACGCTGGGGTGCTAGCAGCGCGGGGGCGCGGCTCTGACGGCGGCGACTGTTGGGGGGATCGTGCCGAAACTACCGCAAACTCCCAGGATGACGATTTGCTGAACTTTGCTGGTTATGCGTCCGATAGACCAGAGTAGGCGTTCGTTCGCCAGGGGGGCCGCTCGCGGCGGCTCGGTACACGGATGGTGCGGCTTTGAAAAAACTGGGGGGCCCGGGGCTCGAGCGTCTGGCAACGTGAGGGCGCGAGCCGGCCAATCCCCGCAAGCTAGAAAGGATGTCGAGCGACATGAAACGATTCCTATTTGTTCTGTCGGCCGCCGTGATGCTGGCCACCAGCTCCGGCTGCTGCTGCGGCGAGCGGCTGTTCAACTGGGGCTGCTGCAAAGGCGGTTGTCCCTACGGCGGGCAATACGGCGGCGACTGCTGTGAAAGTTGTGGCAGCGCGGGCGGCGGTTGCTCCGATTGCTCCGCATCGCACCGACGCGGCCACGGCGGCGCCGCGATGTACGACGAGGGCATGGCAGGTGGCGGAATGGCCGCCGGACCGCAAGCCTTGGTCGACAACCATCCGGCCGATGGCCATCCGCTGGTGCGAGAGCGTCGCAACGCGGGCGGCGAATACGAATTTGCAGCCGGTCCTCCGTCGGGCGGAGTCAGCTATCCCTACTACACCAACCGCGGTCCGCGTGACTTCCTCGCTCGCACGCCGCGCGACATCGGTCCCTAGTGTTGACGGTTCATGGCCACGCGGGTCTTAGTCCGACCGCGACGGCAATCATCATCGAGTCCGGAGTGCTCGGATCACGACATGAGCTATGGTGGGCTCTGTCATGGTCACGCGAACACCGGTCCTCGTTGGAGTCAGTGAGCAGCCGCGGGTCATGCACGAAGCGCATGCCCGCGGCTGGTCCTCTAACAGCCTGTTAGATGTAAGGATACCCACCGACCATGAGGCGAGTTTTGATGCTGCTGCTGGCAGCGACGGCCTTGGCCACCAGCAGCGGCTGCTGCTGTGTCGAGCGGTTCTTCATTTATGGACTGTGCGGTAGCACGGGGCCATGGGGCCCGTATTACGCGCACGAAGGTCCGTATTGCGGTCCCGCACCCCGCGGGCAATGCGGCCATTGCACGAATTGCGGCGAAGTGGGCAAGCGCGACTACGACCAGGAGCCGGGCACTATCGAAGCCGGGCCGGCCGAGCACGGCGTGGAAGACCCCACGCAAGACGGCTTGGACGACGGACTGTACGACGGTCAGCAGCCCACGCCGGCGCCGCAGGCGAGCAGGCCAAAGCCCTTCTACTTGCAGGATCTGTTTGCGCGCGGGCGTCGCGGTCCGAGCAGCGAGTACTCGGAACACTACCAGGTCGACTACGAAAGTGTCGAGCGACCGCCGCCGCGCCGCGCCGTCTATCGGTAAGCCCGCCGCAACGACCTGTTGCATCTGGCCTGCTTGCGCAACTGCGCCATGGATCGGCAGATGCGACGAACTTGATTATGAGAACAAGTCTCAAAGCTCGCCGTGCATGCTGCGCGTGAAAAATGGACTGGTATTTCCCGCTGCGAAACCGGACCATTGGGAATAGCCGCGGCGCCAAGAAGCAGGTACAACACGGCAGTCAGGCGCGCCAGTGTTCTTGCCTCGTTGCGAATTCAAGAAATGCGCGAAGCGCCGCGCAATTTCCATCCGACCACTCGATCCATCCGCGAGGAGATTAATAATGATCAGCAGCAAAGTCCAAGACGCCATCAACCATCAGATCAACAACGAATTGAGCGCGTCTTACATTTACCTGGCCATGTCGGCCCACTGCGAGCAGGAAAATTTTCTGGGCTGCGCCAAGTGGCTGCGGCTGCAAAGCCAGGAAGAGTACGGCCACGGCATGCGGCTGCTCGATTTTCTGTTGGCGCGCGATGGCGCGGTGAAGCTGCAGGCTATCGCCGAGCCGGCGGTGAAGTTCAAGTCGATCGCAGCAGTGTTCGAAGACGCGCTCAAGCAGGAGCAAAACACCACCAAGGAGATCGACGAGCTCTACGAGCTGACGCTCAAGGAAAAGGCCTTCGCGGCGCTGGTCGAGCTGCAGTGGTTCATCACCGAACAGGTGGAGGAAGAAAAGACCGCCCGCGAGATCGTGGCCAAGTTTCACTTGTGCAAGGACGATCCGTCGGCACTGTTGGATTTGGACCGCGAGCTGGGCGCGCGCACGACGACGGAAGTGGCGTAGCGCATCGAATTCCGCCGGCCGCTATTTTTCCGAGTCGCGCGTGACAACGGCCAGCCAGCCGTCGTTGCCGGGCGCTTCGAGGCGCAAGGTTGTGCCGCCGGATTCCCGCCGCATCTCGCCCCAGGCGCCGTCAGCGATGTGGATCCAGCGCACGGTGAAAGTCCCCGGCGCGTCCGTTAGGTTCAAGCCCACGCTGCCGGCGGCGGGAAAGTAGAGGGCATACTCGTGTCCGGGGCGCGCGGTAGCGTAGGCTTCGTTGGGCTCGCGATCCCTCAGTAGCTCAAGCGCCGGCTCGCAATTCCACGGCTGTACGAGCGATTCCATTTTTCTGGCCGCCGCGAGCGACGCGATGGCCGGCTGGCCCAGGCCCAGGCCAGAGTCGGGACGGTGGAAGCGGGCCGCCGCGGCTCCGCCAATGACATGCCGCCAGAATCGCTCGACTCCGTCTTTCGAGTTGCCGAAGCGGCCGCCGTCGGCGCCATAGGTCTTGACGGTGTTGACCGGCCGCGGATGCTCGGCGATGCGGCGGCGCACCCATTGGAAGTTGTCCCAGTGCTTTTGTCCATTGTTGTGGTTGTTTTGCGAAACGTCGACAAAGGCGTAGCGCTCGGGATGGTCGAGCGTGCGACGATGGTGCGGGCCTTGCAGGTTCCAGTCGTCCCACATCTCGGTGAGATAAACCGTGCGTCCGGCCGTGGCCGCGGCAGCGCGAATGAAGTCAGCCCAATAGGCGCCCCAGGCCTCCTCGGCGGAAGTTTCGTTATCCATGCAAAACAACACGTGGTCGTATCGCAGCGCGTAGCTCAGCATCTTGGCGACGAACCGCTGTTGTATCGCGAGCAGCAGTTGATTGTTGCGCTGCTCGGGCGTGGTGAAGAATAGCGGTTGCTTGTTCTGGCCGGGATGATCGGAGTAGCGGTCGGCCAGGCCCGATTGTTCGCCACTGTAAGAGTTGTTGTTGGCTGGGTTATAGGGATGGGCCTGCCAGTTGTCGCCGAAGAAATCGAAGCGGTCCCAGACTTCGATCTGCACGAAGATTTGCCGCTCGTGCGTCCAGCGGAGAAGATTCTCGAACCGTGTCCAATACTCGTCGTTCCACAGCGACAGATCGAACTTGCCATCGTCGCGGCGCGCATAGGCATAGACCTCGAAGCCGCGATCGGGCCGGTCGCTCATGGTGTTGCGAATGTAGTTGCCGCCGGCGGCCCGCATGGCGTCGAGGTGCTCCTTGAGGTGCGGCAACTGAAACAGGTTGTCGTCCTCGCTGCCGCCCAACAGCAGCACCGCCTGTCCGCGATATTGCCAGTACCGCGGGTTATTGCCGCAGGGTCGCAGGCCCTCGTCGGGCGCGGCAGCCATGCTTGTCGAGCACGACCACGGCGTGGCGCACAGCATTGCGACGGCGAGTAGCAACCGGGCGTTAGCGAAGGATGGCACGGCTCGACCGCCCTTTAGAAATCGCCGCCGACTATTTGAGGAACTTGCCCACCTTGGCGATCAGGTCGACGGTGCGGCAGCTATAGCCGTATTCGTTGTCGTACCAACTCAAAGTCTTGAGCAGGTTGCCGTCCATGACCTGAGTCCAGTCGGGAACGAAGATCGAACTGTGCGAGTCGCCGATGACGTCGGTCGAGACGATGGGATCCTCGACGTAGGCCAGGATGCCTTTCATTGGCCCTTCGGCCGCCTTCTTCATTGCCGCATTGACTTCCTCGACCGTGACGTTGCGCGACATGACAGTGGTCAGGTCGACCAGGCTACCGGTGGGCACGGGCACTCGTAGCGAGATGCCGGTGAGCTTGCCTTTCAGCTCCGGAACGACCAGGCCGATGGCCGCCGCGGCGCCGGTGGTCGTCGGAATGATATTCTGCGCGGCTGCGCGGGCGCGATACAAGTTGTCGTGCGGCAAATCCTGCAATCGCTGGTCGTTGGTGTAGGCGTGCACCGTGGTCATCAGGCCCTTGACGATCCCGAAAGTATCGTTGAGCACTTTGGCCAGGGGGCCGAGGCAATTGGTCGTGCAACTGGCATTGGAAATGCACTTTTGCTCAGCGGTGAGTTGATCGTCGTTCACGCCAAGCACGCAGGTCAGGTCGGCGCCGTCTTTGGCCGGGGCGCTGAGCACCACGCGCTTGGCGCCGGCCCGCAGGTGCGTATCGTAGCCCGGCTTGAACTTGCCGTCCTTCTCCGTTTCGCGGGCTGTGAAGATGCCAGTGCTCTCGACGACGACGTCGACGTTCAATTCGCCCCAGGGAAGCTTGGCCGGATCGCGCTCTTCGAGGGCGCGGACCTTCTTGCCGTCGACGATGAGGAATTCCTTGTCGTAGGCGACCGTGCCCGGATAACGGCGGTGAGTGCTGTCGTATTTAAGCAGCGTGGCTAGAGTCTTGTTGTCGGTGAGGTCGTTGATGGCGACGACCTCGAACTCGCCAGAGCGAGCCATCAGGTTGCGAAACACCAAACGGCCGATGCGGCCAAAACCATTGATACCGACACGAATTGCCACGAGAGTTCTCCTTGCACCATTGATGCCCCGCCGGGTGCGGGGCGGCTGTGCAGCCGTACGAATTGAGGGGGGATTTTTGCGAAGCCGACGATTATACTCCTGCCCCTGTCGCTGGACAACCGGCCGTGCACCCAACGCAGCGCATGCTTCCGCTGGCGGGCGGGGCGCGGCTATGATGAGCAAATCGGCGGGTCGTGTATTAGCAAATAGCCTGCCTGCGAGTTCCTTCCCACCAGTGCGAGGCCCAGCTGCCATGAGCGAACAGCAAGATAAACTGCGAGCGACGCTGGACGAATTGCGGTCGCAGCTCGACGAGTTGCGCAAGCGCGACCCGCGCGTGGCCGAGCACTTGGAAGCGACCATCGCCGAAGCCGAAGCAGCGCTGGCGGGCGACGCGAGGCCGGCGGAGCACCAGGCCTCGATCAGTCAGCAACTATCCGATGCGGTGCGAGACTACGAGGCGTCGCATCCGGCGCTGGCCGGCAATCTGGGCGCCATCATCGACGCGCTGGGCCGCATGGGCATCTAAGAGCCTGCCAGATTCCTACCGCCTACCGTCTACTTCCTGCGGCGACCGGTCGGCTGCAGGGGTTTCTCCAACGTGATGGAGATCGATTCGGCAAATGCGCGGCCGGGAACGTTCATGGCCGAGATCGGCTTGGCATTGTTGTAGTACCAGGCCTTCACCTTCACCGCGTCGCCGGCTTCGGCCACGCTCGGGTCGTCGGAGGCGAAGTTGATCTTCACATCCTCGGCCAGCTCGCCGCCATAGCGACGACCGCCGATGGAAACGGTGAGTTGATTCTGCTTGACGGCCGCCAGCTTGCCGCGGATGCGATAGGCGCCGGGCTCGGGGTTGCGGATGGGCCGCGCTTCGGCGTCGTCATCCGCAGCAAACAGTCCCAGCGTCGATTTGTCCGGCAGCAACTCGATCTCGGCGATCGGCTGCTCGAACTGGCCCTTCTTGTTGAGCTCGTTGTCGAACTGAATGCTCAAACCAGGTCGCAGGTAGTCAGCCTCGGCCTGGCCGGTAACGCTGATCGAAGTGGCCGGCAGGATCTTGAGGATCCAGATATCCATCTTGGAGTCGCGCACCTGCAGGAAGTCGGAGTGATAGACTTCCAGCGTGCCCTCGTCCTCGAGCGGCAAGGTGTCGGGCGGAGCGACGAACTGGGGCGGCTCATCTTGAGCGAACGTTGCCGGCGCCAGTGCGGCCAGCGCCAAAAGTCCCGAGGTGAATCCGAAGCAAACCGCGCGCATGGCTGTAGTTCCTCCGCCTAATGCTCCGCTCCCGGATTCCTGCCGAAACCGGCGGAATCGCTCGGAGCGTCTCTGTCCGTACCATAGGATAACGTGTGACGCACAGGATTGAAAACGTGCTTGCGCCCAATTTGTGGCGGTTTGTCGCCGGTTGCCAGCCCGTTGTCCGGGCGTCACAATGCCAACTGAGCGCTACGTCGAGCGCCGTCTCCCATCTTTCAGGGCTCAAAACGCCATGCCGAGCGACGTCAAGCAGATCACGATCCCGAAGTTTCGCGCCATGAAGGCGGCCGGTGAAAAGATCACCATGCTGACCGCCTACGACTACACCATGGCCGGCTTGCTCGACGCGGCCGGGGTGGAAGGCATCCTGGTCGGAGACACCATGTCGATGGTCGTGCAAGGCCATCCCAATACGCTGCCAGTCACGCTGGACGAGATGATCTATCATGCCGAGATGGTCGGCCGGGCGGTACACCACGCGCTAACGGTCGTCGACCTGCCGTTTCCCAGCTATCACCTGGGAACGTATCGCGCCATCGAGGCGGCCGGACGAATTCTCAAAGAGACGCATTGCCAAAGCGTCAAGCTTGAGGGGGGCGCGCAACAGGCCGAAGTCATCGCAGCGCTGGTTTCGGCCGGCATCCCGGTGATGGCGCATTGCGGGCTGCGGCCGCAGAGCGTGCACCAGTTGGGCGGCTATCGCGTGCAGCGCGACGAGGAGCAACTGCTGGCCGATGCCCAGGCGGTGCAGGCTGCCGGCGCGTTTGCCGTGGTGCTGGAGTGCATTCCGGCCACGCTGGCCGCCAGGCTGTCGAAACAGTTGGAGATTCCCACGATCGGCATCGGCGCGGGCGCCGGCTGCGACGGACAGATTCTGGTGACCAACGACCTGCTGGGGCTGACCAGCGGATATGTGCCCAAGTTCGTCAAGGCGTATGCCGACATCAAGCACGTGATCACCGACGCCGTGACGCACTATCGCGACGACGTGCGCAGCGGCACGTTTCCCGGTCCGGAACAAACGTTTAAATAGGGGTTGGTGTGGCTAGAATGAAGAACCATCAGTGACCGTTGCCACGGCGTACATTGGGTACGAACTTTGCACCGTGGTCAACATACTGACCACTAGCCGCTAACCAGTGCTCCCCATGCCCAATCGTTTGGCTGACGAAACGAGTCCGTATCTGCTGCAGCATGCGGCGAACCCGGTGGATTGGTATCCGTGGGGACCCGAAGCCCTTGAGCGGGCGCGGCGAGAGGAGAAGCCGATCTTTCTGTCGATCGGCTATTC
>JBBDYK010000375.1:0-10405 GCA_040901665.1 Pirellulales bacterium
ATCAGCGACGCGGTGTTTCCGCTGTTGAACCCGCGCGGCCGGATGGCCATCTGCGGACAGATTGCGCACTACAACGAAGGCAAGCCCGAGCTGGGTCCGCGCTGGCTGTGGTCGATGGTCGTCAAGCAAGCGCGGGTCGAGGGCTTTCTGGTGTTTCAGTTCGCCGACAAGTTCCAGCAAGGCATCGCCGAGATGGCCCAGTGGATCAAGGAAGGCCGGCTGAAGTTCAAGGAAGACATCGTCGCAGGCTTTGAGAATATGCCGCAGGCGTTCATCGGCATGCTTGGCGGGGATAATACGGGGAAGCGGATAGTGGAGGCGTAGGAAAGGCTGGAGGCTGGAGGTTGGAGGCGGGAGGACGAGGGAGGAAATGCGGCGAGGGGGCGTTTACACGCGTCCTACGGCCTGCTGCCTACGGCCTTTCGCGCCAGCGCATTCAGGTCGACTAATTCGGCGCGGTCGTTGTTGGCGGCGACCATCTGGCAGATCATGTCGATCGTTTCGAACTTGGGATCGGTGACGTAGAGGCAGGAGGGATGGCCGAGGAAGTCGAATGCGGCGCCGTGGTCGATGGCCCATTGCACGCCGCGGCGGACGGCTTCCTTGAACCAGGGCAGCTTCCAGCGGCCGCTGCGAAATGACGTGATGTCGCTGGGCGGACTCATCGGCACTTCCACCAGTCCGCAGGGATAGACGAACGGCTGCGCCTTGATCTGCGCGGCGACGAGCGAGGCGAACACGGCCTCGGTCGGCTCGGTCATGGGCTGAGACTGCTCGTGCGGCGGATAGACGCTCGACACCCAAGTGAAGCCCAGGTCCAGGATCATCTGCTGGATGTCGGGCCGATCGGCCAGGCCGGTGGCGAATCCGCCCGGCGTGCGAAAGCCGGCGGCCGTGATGCCGGCGCGGGTTTTCAGTGCTTCGCTGCAGAGGCGGATGTTGTCGCGAATCACTTCGGCCGGCGGGCGGCCCTCGATCAGCCAGGGCGAGCGCTGAAAGCGAAACTGAATGTCTTCGATCCGCGTGGCCGTCACGTTCACGTGATCGTAAGTGTGGTTGCCGATCGGGTGACCGGCGGCCGCGATCTGCTTCAGCCAATCCACGTCGGGCTGCTCGCACACGCGGCCCACTGCGAAGCAGTGCAGCACGCCGCCGTGAGCTTTCACGCGGCGGCAGGCTTCGACCGTGTAAGCCTTGGTCTCGTCGTTGAGATTTCCCTTCTCGTAGTCCCAGCGCATTTCCTCCCAAACGGGAAAGTTGCGGCTCATCTCCAGATCGAGCGTGATGGCGATCTGAGCCTTGGGCCGCGGAGCATCCGCCCGCGCAGCGCGCGCCGAGAGCAGCCCCACGCCGGCAGCCGCGGAACCAGCCAGAAAGCCTCGCCGTGAAACCGTTGTTCCGCGTTCAGCAATAGACATGGGACTTCAACTCGCTTGCAGACGTTTTTAAATACAATTCTCTCGGTGCTCTCCGTGCCCTCGGTGGCTGCTTTAATTGGCCGCTTCGCTCTGCAGATAGGCGAACAAGTCTCGCAGTTCCTGCGGCTGGAGCGGACCCAGGATATTTTCCGGCATCAGCGAGCTGGGCGACTCCGTGAGTGTTTCGATGCGGTCGCGGGGCACGAGGGTGCGCTGATTCTTGGCGTCCAACAGCGTGATGCTGCCCAGCGATTGCTCGACCACCAGTCCGGTCAGCACGCGCCCTTCGTTCGTTTGCGCCACGTAGCTGAGATACTCGCGGCGGACCACGGCGCTGGGATCGACGATCGTATTGAGCAACTCGTCGGTGTTCTTGCGATTGGCGTGCGTCAGCTCGGGCCCGATCTGGTTGCCCTCGCCGTGCAGGCGGTGGCAGGTGCCGCAATGCTGCGCGAACAGCGGCTTGCCGACGGCCGCGTCGCCGGTACCTGCCCTCAGGTCGTTGTTGATGCGCCGCATTTCGGCAAGTCGCTCTTCGGGCGTCCCGCCGTGTACTCGGCCCCAGTGTTTCTTGACCAGGGCGTCGAGCTCGGCGTCGTCGTGGATCGCCATGACGCGCAACTGGTCGACGGCCACTTGCTCGGCGGGAAAGTCGCCACGGTCGATTGCCGCCAGGAACTGACGCGCCCACGGCTTGCGTCCCAAGAGCACGTCGGCAAGGTGTCCGCGCGTGGGCGGATCGGCATTGGCATAGGTTTGCAGCAACGCGTCGCCAATGCGGGGATCGTCGTGGGCCGCCAGGGCATCCAGGCTGGCTTGCTGGATTTCGGGCGGTTGTTCGCTCGACAGCAGATGCAAGAGCGGATCGACGCACTCGGACTGGCCCACTTCGCCCAGCAGGCGAATCGCATCGACGCGCAGGGGCGTGAGCGACTCGCGGTCGCCGGCCAGCGAGATCGCCCGCGCGTGCGCGGCTGCGCGGCCGAGCCGGGCGTTGAGTCGGATCAGCGTCAGGTCGCAGGTGTCGTCGCGCCAGTCGCGATCGATCTGCGCTTGCAGCTCGGGTGGAAGATCGGCCGGCGTCGCAGGGGCGATGGCCGCATCCTCGGCATCCGCCGGGCGCTCGGCCAGATTGGCGAACAGCGTGCCGGCGCTGCCGCCGTGCGTGGCGCCTCGATCTTGCAGACCGGAATCGAGGGCCGCCAGCATGCGCAAGCGCTCGGCCTGGGGCGCGGCCGCCAGCAGCCGCGTGCAGGCCTTGTATCCCGGCTCGCTGCCTTCGGCCGCATAGCGCCGCATCAGCCGCTCGAGAATGGCGTCGCGCACCAGCGGCAATTGCCAGGCTTCCGCAGCGCAGAACATGGCCACGACGTCGTCGCGCGCCGAGACCGCGTGTTGCTCGACCGCCCACCACAACAGCAGCGGGATGTACGGATCCGCGGCGTCGTCGCCGCGCGCGACAAGTGCGCGGATGATCGGCAGCGCCTGCTCGGGCGGCAGCCGCTTGGCCGTGCAGGCGAGTTGGCAGCGCACGCGGACGTCGGGCTCGTCGGCGGCCAATGCGGTCAGTCTGGTAGCGATCGCAGTGGCCAGTTGGTTTTCGTCGCCCAGCAGTCGTACGGTCCAGGCGCGAATGTCGGGGTTGGAATTCGAGAGCAGCTTCTGAGCGAGCGCGTCGTCGAAGCCGCCGCAGGTGGTCAAGGTCCACAGCGCTCGCACCGCGGCTGCATTCGATTGTTGCGCAAGCTGCTTGAGCTGCGGCAACACCGATGCGTCGCGTCGCGCCGCGAGTTGCTGTCGCGCTTTTCGCGCCAAGGTTTCGTTGGTGTCGAGCGCCAGCGTGACCAGTTGTTCGCTTGGCAGCTCGGCGATCGAACCCGGTTTGCGCGGCGCCGGCTGGCGTGCCGCGGCGCTGGAAATTCGAAAGATCCGCCCATTCGTGCGATCCCACTGGGCGTCCGGATCGGGATGCGCCATGCGCTGATCGTGCCAGTCGCAGACGTAGATGGCGCCGTCGGGGCCGACGGTCATGTCGCTGGGCGCGAACCACGTGTCGTTGGCCAGGAGCAAATCGCCCGCTTGCCGCGCCGCGAACGTGGATCCTTGGGCGCGCAGCTCGTGCCAATAGACGGCGTGGCCCAGCAGATCGGCGCCGATGTACTTGCCGCGAAACTCCGGCGGGAACAGATCGGCCTGATAGATCAATCCTCCGACGGTCACATGGCCGCCGCGCAGCTTCTCGTGCGGCACGTGATCGAAGTAGCCGTAGGTGTAGGGATTGTGCAGCGCGCCGTGCTTGCCGAATTGCTTCCAGTAGTAGGCCCCTTGCACGCCGTGCACCATGGCATAGCCGCCATAGTTGGTGGCATAGAACAAGTTGCCATGCGCGTCGAAATCGAGTCCCCAGGCGTTGCCGCCCCCTTCGCAAAACAGCTCGAAGCGGCGCGAGATGGGATGATAGCGCCACACGCCTTGTTGAAACTCGATGCCGCGGACGTGGGCCGTGACCGTGCTGCCTTGGCAACCGTACAGCCAGCCATCGGGACCCCAGGTGAGCGAGTTGGCCACCGAATGCGCGTCCTCCATGCCGAAGCCGGATAGCAACACTAGCGGATCGCCGTCGGGAGCATCGTCGCGATCGCGATCGGCATAGAACAGCAAGTACGGCACTTGCAGCACGAACAGGCCGCCGTGTCCGAATGCGAAACCGCTGGCCAGGTTCAAGCCGGTGACGAAGTCCTTCGCGCGATCCATCCGGCCGTCGCCGTCGGTGTCTTCGAGAATCGTGATCTTGTCGGCGCCCTGTGGTCCGTGCGGCGGCGGCTCGGGCACGCGGTCGTAGGTGGTGCGCGAGTAGCGATCGACCTGCGAGCGCTTGAGCCCCGCGGGATTGGGATATTGCAAATACTGGATGACCCACAGCCGGCCCGCGTCGTCAAAGTCGATGGCCACCGGCTGGCGCACCAGCGGCTCGCCGGCCACCAGCTCCACCGCAAAGCCGGGGGGAAGGGTCATCCGTCGCGGTGCTTCGTCGGGCGAATAGCCCTGGGCGTGGATCGACGACTGTGAGCAACCGAGCATCGCGGCGGCAAGCCCTATCGCCGCTGGCAGCAGGCTCAGGCCAAGGATGTGTCTGCCGCTATGACCGTGCAACATGAATGGGCACCAAACGGTTCGGCTCGGAATTGCGACTTCAAACCTAGTTGCGCCGCACGGCCGTGTAAATGGTGCGTCCTCTGGCAGCCTGCGTAGCTGGAGGCGCACGACTTCGGTTGGCATGCCGCTGAACTCTTGCGAGTCCAGCTACCGGGCCGCTCTCCCCGGCGTGGCAGGACCGGCATATGATGGATGTATGCAGGCAGGCCTCTTTCATCCGCTGGTCGAGCAATGGTTCGTCGGCCGTTTCGGCGAGCCCACCGATCCGCAAACGCGCGGCTGGCCCGAGATCGCCGCGGGACGCAACACGCTGATCGCGGCGCCGACCGGCTCGGGCAAGACGCTGGCGGCTTTTCTGGTGTGCATCGATCGGCTGGTGCGTCGCTGGCTCGACGGCACGCTCGACGAGCGGACCTACGTCGTTTATGTCTCGCCGCTCAAAGCGCTGGGCAACGACATCCATCGCAACCTGCAAGAGCCGTTGGCCGAGATCGCGGCGCTGGCGGAAGCGGCCGGCTATGGCACGATGCCGCTGCGCGCCGGCGTGCGCAGCGGGGACACGCCGGCCAGCGAGCGCCAGAAGATGCTCCGCCGCCCGCCGCACATCCTGGTCACTACGCCCGAGTCGCTGTACCTGCTGCTCACCTCCGGCAAGAGCCGCGCGCTATTGGGATTGGTCGAGACGGTGATTGTCGACGAGATTCACGCGCTGGTGCGCGACAAGCGCGGCTCGCACCTGGCACTGACGCTGGAGCGGCTCGATGCGCTCAACGCCACGCCGCCGGTGCGCGTGGGGCTGTCGGCCACGCAGCGTCCGATGGACGCGATTGCCCGGTTTCTGGTCGGCACCGAGCGCGTCGACGACCAAGGCGTGCCCGATTGCCAGATCATCGATGGCGGACACGTCCGGGAGCTGGACCTGGCGATCGAAGTGCCGCCCAGCGAGCTGTCGGCCGTTTGCTCGCACGAGCAATGGGCCGAGATCTACACGCGGCTCACCGAGTTGATCGCCGCGCATCGCAGCACGCTGATCTTCGTCAACACAAGGCGGCTGGCCGAGCGCGTGGCGCATCATCTGCGCGAACTGCTGGGCGAGGAAGCGGTGGCTGCGCATCACGGCAGCCTGTCGCGCGAGATTCGCCAATCGGCCGAAACGCGGCTCAAGGCCGGCCAACTGCGCGCCATCGTGGCCACCGCCTCGCTCGAGATGGGCATCGACATCGGCTATATCGACCTGGTTTGCCAGATCGGCGCGCCGCGCTCGATTGCCACCTTTCTGCAGCGCGTGGGCCGTGCCGGACACTCGCTGGGCAAGGTGCCCAAGGGACGCCTGCTGCCGTTGACGCGCGACGAACTGCTCGAGTCGCTGGCGCTGGTGCGAGCCGTGCGCCGCGGCAAGCTCGACCGCGTGGAGATTCCCGACGAGCCGCTGGACATTCTCGCGCAACAGATCGTCGCCACCGTGGCCTGCGAAGAGTGGGACGAGCAAGAGCTGTATGCATTGGTCCGCCGGGCGTGGCCGTTTCGCGATCTCTCTCGCGAACACTTTGACGAAGTGCTGGCGCTAGTGAGCGAAGGGCTGACGCCCAACATGCGCCGCGGGGCCTATCTGCACCGCGACTATATCAACGGCCGCTTGCGAGCCCGCCGCGGCGCCCGTTTGGCCGCGCTCACTTCCGGCGGCGCGATCCCCGAAACGGCCCAATACCGCGTGATCGCCGAGCCCGAAGGCACGTTTGTCGGCACGGTGGATGAAGATTTCGCGGTCGAGAGCATGGCGGGCGACGTGTTTCTGCTGGGCAATACGTCGTGGCGCATGCGCAACGTGCGGGGCGGCGAAGTGCGCGTGCAAGATGCGGACGGCGCTCCTCCTAGCATTCCGTTCTGGCTGGGCGAAGGCCCCGGTCGCACGCCCGAGTTCTCCGCTGAAGTCTCCGAGTTGCGCACCAGCCTGGCCGATGTAGTGCGGGCCAGCGGCCGCTTGCACGACTCGAACGGCCAGCCGGCGAGCGTGCCGGATTGGCTCGCCGAGGAATGCGGCGCCAGCGAGCACGCGGCACGGCAGGCGCTGGCTTATGTCGAAACGCAGTTGGCGGCCGTGGGCATGGTGCCCACCAGCGAAGAGATCCTCTTCGAGCGGTTCTTCGACGAGTCGGGCGGCATGCAACTGGTGATTCACGCGCCGCTGGGTTCGCGGGTCAACCGCGCCTGGGGCTTGGCGCTGCGGAAGCGCTTCTGCCGCAGCTTCGACTTCGAGCTGCAGGCCAGCGCCGACAACGACGGCATCGTGCTCTCGCTGGGACCACAGCACAGCGTGCCGATCGAAAACCTGTTCAAGATGCTCAACGCCGGCAACGTGGCGCAACTGTTGGAGCAGGCGCTATTGGCCGTGCCGCTGTTTCAGGTGCGCTGGCGATGGAACATCACGCGGTCGCTGGTGGTGCTGCGGCAGCAAGGAGGCAAACGCGTGCCGCCACACATGCAGCGTTTCCGCTCCGACGATTTGCTGGCCGCCGTGTTTCCGGAAACGGTCGGCTGCCTGGAAAATCATTCGGGCGACGTCGAAATCCCCAATCACCCACTCGTGCGGCAGACGATGCGCGACTGCTTGCACGAAGCCATGGACTTGGATGGGCTGGTGGCGCTGTTCGGTCGCGTGGGGCAGGGTGCGGTCAAGTTCGTGGGGCGCGACACGCGCGAGCCGTCTCCCTTCAGCTACGAGTTGCTCAACGCCAACCCGTACACGTTCCTGGACGGCGCGCCTTTGGAAGAGCGCCGCACGCGCGCCGTGGCCACGCGGCGCACGCTTTCGAGCGACGAGCTGCGCGACCTGGCGACGCTCGATCCGGCCGCGATCCTCCAGGTGCGCCGCGACGCCTGGCCGCTGGTGCGCAGTGCCGACGAGCTGCACGATGCGCTATTGAGTCTCGTGGCGATCGACGCCGTTGAAGCCGCGCCTTGGGCCGCCTGGCTCGACGATCTGTTGCGCGCGGGCCGCGCCGTGCGCGTCGAGCGAGCCGATCAGTCCGATTTGTGGATGGCTGCCGAGCAGTGGCCGATCGCCGTGGCGGCCTTTCCCGGCGCGGCTCCGCATCGGCCGGTGAAGCTGCCCGAGCGATTGCAGAAGCAGCACGAGCGGCACGCGGCCATCACATTGTTGGTTCGCGGCCGGATCGAGCACGCCGGCCCAACGTCGGCCGAGCAGATTGCCGAGCTTCTTGCACTGCCGCTGGAACTGGTGACCGCCTCGCTCGAGGCACTCGAAGGCCAGGGTCTCGTCTTGCGTGGCCATTTCACGCTACCCGCGGCCGCCGAGAGCAACGGCCGGGCCGGCGAGTGGTGCGACCGCCGTTTGCTGGCGCGCATTCACCGCCTGACGCTGGCCGGATTGCGCGAGCAGATTCGGCCCGTCGAGCCACACGTGTATCTCAGCTTTTTGCTAAGGCATCATCGCCTGGTCCGCGACAGCCAGTGGGGAGGCGCCGTGGGCGTGCGCGAGGCGATCGCTCAGTTGCAAGGCTTCGAGATGCCGGCCGGCGCGTGGGAATCGCGCGTGCTGGCGGCGCGCATCGCCGAATACGATCCGGCCTGGCTCGACAATCTGTTTCATTCGGGCGAAGTGGTGTGGGGACGACTCACCCGTCCGCGCCGCGACGAGGAGGCGGGCCCGAGCACGGCCGCGCTGTCGCGCGTGGTGCCCATTTCGTTGGCGCTGCGCGAGGAGTTGCCGCTGCTCTTACCACCGCGCGATGACGCGCCGCTGAAGTTGCGCGGCGGCGCCGAGCAAGTGCTCGACGCGCTCAGCCGCCGCGGAGCGCTGTTCTTCAACGAGCTGGCGACCGTCACGCAAATGCTGAACGGCCACTTGGAGGAAGCGCTGCGCGAGTTGGCCGCACAAGGGCTAATCACGTCCGACGCGTTTGCCGCGGTGCGCAAGCTCTCGGGCGGCGACGTCCGGCGGTCGCGCAGCCGGTCGCGGCGATCCATGCACGGCGCAGCGGCGCCGATCGGTCGCTGGTCGTTGTTTCCCGGCTTGATCGAGCCGGCCTCGCACGAGAAACACGTCGAGCACTGGTGCCGGCAGCTTCTCAAGCGCTATGGCGTGCTGTTTCGCGATGTCATAGCGCGCGAAACCGCGGCGCCGCCCTGGGCGTCGTTGGTGGGCGTGTTGCGACGGATGGAGTTGCGGGGCGAAGTGCGGGGCGGACGCTTCGTGTCGCAAGTGTCGGGCGAGCAATACGCCTTTTCGGAGGTTGTCGAACGCTTGCGCGAAGCGCGCGACACGCTGGCAGCGCAGCCGTGGATCGTGATCTCCGCCGCCGACCCGGTGAATTTGTTCGGCGTGATTACTCCGGGTGTGCGCGTGCCGGCCACGCATCGCAACGCCCTGGTCGTGCAGGGCGGCCGCGCGATCGCCACGCGCGTGGCCGGCGTGGCCGAGTTCCACCAGGAGGTCGACCTGCCCACCGCCTGGACCATGCGCAAAGCCATGACCACCGGCCGCCGCCCGGCCGAAGAGCCAGCAGCGGAGGTCGTCGCGCGGACGTGAGGATCGCGTGCGATTGCATGAGGGCGATGCCCTAGGCTGGTATGGGTCGGGCCGTTGGCCCTTGAGGTCGCCTACGAAAGCCGCCGGTGCCGCAGCTACTTCAATCGCCTTGCGCCGCGCGGTAGGATAGTTGGCCGCTGATGCGTTGGGTCGTTGAGTTCCCGGGCGAAAGGTTGGCTGCCATGCTGCACCGTCGCGACGCGATGATTCGCCTGGGCACGGCCGGTCTCGGTGCGCTGGCGCTGCCCAATTTGTTGCGGGCCGAACAGTCGTCTCCCGCGCTTGCCGGCCGCGGCAAGGCAAAAAGTTGCATCCTGCTGTACCTGTGGGGCGGTCCGCCGCAGCAGGACATGTGGGATCTCAAGCCCGAATCGCCCGAGGGCATCCGCAGCCAGTTTGCACCCATCAACACGGTGACCCCCGGCATTCAGATTTGCGATCAAATGCCGCAGATCGCCCAGCACACCGACAAGCTGGCGATTGTCCGCTCGTATACGCATCCGAGCAACGCGCACGAAGTGGGCGTCTATCACACGCTGACCGGCAAGATCGACAACACGCTGGCCGTCCCGCGCAATCAGCGCAAGCGCAGCGACTTTCCCAATCCCGGCGCCGTGGTGAGCCACTTTTCCTCGCCGGGCACCATGCCGGCCAGCGTCACCGTGCCCAAGCCGATCGGTCACGACGGCGTGGTCTATGCCGGCACGTACGCCGGCTTTTTGGGCGCGCAGCACGACCCGCTGGAAATGCAATCTCCCGGCGAGGTGAACGTCCGCCCGCCGCACAGTCTCGACTTGCTCGACGGCATGGACTCCACGCGACTGCAAGCCCGCCACGGCTTGCTCAAGCTGATGGAAGATCACGACCGCGTGGTGCAACAGCGCGGCGCCCGGCCGGGCATGGCGCCGGGGCTGGAGCAATTTCGCGAGCAGGCCTTTCGCATGCTGATGGCGCCGGAGGCGCGCGGCGCGTTTGACGTCAGCCAAGAGCCCGATGCCGTGCGCGATCGCTACGGCCGCAACGAGTATGGCGAAAGCTTCCTGTTGTCGCGGCGGTTGATCGCCTCGGGCGTGCGGCTGGTGACCGTCGTCTGGTCGTATATCTGTCCCGACGGCAACGTGGCCAACGTCTGGGACAATCATGGCGGTACTGGATCGCTGGGCGGCATCACCGGCTATGCCATGCTCAAGGAGAAGTACTGCCTGCCGCCATTGGATCAGGCTTATTCCGCGTTGCTCGAAGATCTGTCGCAGCGCGGCATGCTCGACGAAACGCTGGTGGT
>JBBDYK010000376.1:0-10405 GCA_040901665.1 Pirellulales bacterium
AACGCAGTCGTCATCCACCAAAACACTTGACAATCAACACAGCCGCTCGGTGGCTACCTATTCGATTCCTCCACCCGCCGTTTTTTTGTGCCAGTGCCACGCAAAAAGACAGCCTGAAGGCCGGACGACAGCATGCTGACTTTCGATTCAATCCAAAAACTGAAAATCGAAAATCGCCCGGCGGTCAATCGTCGGCGTGGCGCCAGAGGTGGGCTTCGTAGGCGCGGTCGAGGGCCGTGTGATTGATTTCGAAGCGCGCTTCGGCGCAGATTGCCCGACCGGCCAGATCGCTAAGACCGTCGGCGCTGGTGCGGTCGAACAGCGCCTCCAGGTCTTGCTGCAGCGTCTCTTTGCAAAAGTGCGAGTCCATCGTCGAGCGCCTGGGCCGCGTGGTTTGCTGGTGGGGCGCCCTCATTCATCGGGCCGCCAGCCGCGGGGTGTTGAGCTCGAACGGCGCATGCGCCAACGATACCCACGCGTCGCGCGATACAACCGCGTCAGTTTCCCCAGCTTGCCGCAAATAGGGCGGCAGAAGATAGGCGGCCCGTCGAGGACTTCAGTGTGCGCTATGCCCGAGCGGCGAACCGGAGCATCGTCATCTCGCCGAGCCTATCGGCGGCTTTTCCGTCGAGCCGGTCGACCCTTGGCGACCGTGTCGAACAGCGGTTGAGCGGACGCCGCTTTACCATTTGGTTTGGCCGCGGTGGTTTTTACACGCTGGGTTTTGCCGCGACCGATTTTGGTGGCCGGCGCCGAAACCAGGGGCTCTGGCGAGCCGTCCAGTTGGTCGCCGATGGCAATGGATTCCAGCCGCTCGCGACCGAGCCGTACATAGTCCGCGGAAATGTCGAACGCCAGGTAGTTGCGGCCCAGCTTCTTGGCCACAGCCACCGTGGTGGCGCTGCCCGAGAACGGATCGACCACCAGGTCGCCTTCCTCGGAACAGGAGCGAATGATGCGGCCCAACAGTTGCTCGGGCATCTGGCAGCCGTGGAAGCCGGCCCGCTCCTTGAACGTGCCAGCGACGCGCGGGAAGTACCAGGTGTTTTCCTCGGCAGTGAAACAGCCCGCCAGGTCTTGGGGGCGGAGCGTCCAGGTGCCGCCATCGGGCGACGCGTACCCATTCAGACCGGCGGGCCGAATGATCCACGTGTCGTCGGGCAGTCGTCCCTTGGGATTGGCTCGGTTGTCGTTGTAAACAAGCTGCCGCGCCGAGGGGATGCGATTGGCGGGATCGGCTTCGCGGAACGTGAAGGTCTTGGGATCCTTGACGAAGTAGAACAAGTGGGCGTGCGAGCGGGTGAACTTTTTCGTGCAGTTGACGCCGAAGGTGTAATACCACACAACCCAACTGCGGCAGTGAAAGCCGATCTTCTGGCTTTCGAGCTTCAGCTCCGCGGCAAATTCGTCGCCGATGGCCAGCCAGAACGAGCCGTCGGGCTTGAGGGCGCGATAGACGGCCGAAATCCAATCGTGCGACCAGGCCAGGTACTTTTCATAGCCGAGGCGGTCGTCGTACACGTCGTAGTCGTAGCCGATGTTGAACGGCGGATCGGCGAATGCCAGATCGACCTTGCCCGGCCCGAGTCTTTCGAGCCCCGCAATGCAGTCGCCATGTTGAATGGTGTTGAGCATGTCGTCCATGGCAAGAGACTCCTGACGGCCGTGAAGGTGAGCGATGCCGTCATCATAACGCGGGAAAGGCAATCGCGCAAGCGTGCTCAAGCATCTGCCGGAATCCACGCGCCTGGGGGCACTTCAAGATGAAACACCTCGGCCAGCACGGCGAGCAACTCCTCGTCGCCGGCCAGCGTGCGGGTCGAGAGGCCTGCGGCCGTGGCGGTGGTGAGCTGGCGATTGTTCAACAGCCAGCGCGTTTCGGGCGTGGGACGTTGGGCGGTGAGGGTGTGGGTGAAGCGCGAATCGGGGTGCGTCGAGGTGTAGTGATTGCCCGGCTCGAAGTCGACCGGCAACTGTGCCTCGCGAGTGAATGAGTACATGTCGCGCCACTGGTCGGCCACGAGCGCTTGCAGCAGCCATTCGGAGCCTTGGTCCGTAAGGCGATATTTCCAGGCGTATTGTTGCGAATCGCCGTCGACCAGCGGCAACGGATCCAAGAGACCCCAGGCGCCAAAGCCCACGTCGGCCAGCCACGTGCGATTGTCGGCCGTGACCTCCAGCACCATGTGCGTGCGCGGCAGCAGCCGTCCGCTGTGCACGCGCACGCGGGCCAAGAGCCGCACGACTCGAAAGCCCAGCGCCTCGAGCGCCGCGGCCAGGAGCGCATTCTGTTCGAAGCAGTAGCCGCCGCGGCGGCCGTCGATCAGCTTTGCCGTCAGGCCCTCCAGATCGAGCCGGATGGGCTTGCGCAGCAGCACGTCGATATTCTCGAACGGAATGTGCGTGGCATGCGCGAAATGCACGGCCTGTAGGGTGGTGAGGTCACTTGCGCGCGGCCCGTCATAGCCGATGCGGGCGAAGTATTTTGATAATTCGACGGAGGAAGTCTGCGGTGTTTCCATGTTCCAAGCTTTGGGAATCGGGTAAAACGTACACGCCGCTGGCACGGCACTATTGGTTCCGAGCAAAACACAGGGGCTCGCCGTAGCGGGTCGACTCCCCGAATTCTCAATGGAATGTTTGCGCGCACGAGGTGCAAGACCATGGCAAACCCATCGCGTCGGAAAGTTCTGGCGTCGGGCGTTGTCGCAGCAGGAGGAGCGTTGATGAACGTGAATGCGTCGCACGCAGATACGACCGCAGCGGGAGCGCCCGAGGGACTGCCCGGCTTTCGCTTCGCGCTGGAGCAGCAACCGGCCAAGACGGGGCACGGCGGCTCGGCGCGCGAGGCCTCGGCCGATCATTTTCCGGTGTCGAAGGGCATCGCCGGCGTGTCGATGCGACTGGCGCCAGGCTCGATGCGCGAGCTGCACTGGCATGCCAACGCCGCCGAGTGGGCCTATGTCGAGAGTGGCCATTGCCGCATCACCATCTATGGTCCCGACGGCGCGAAGGACGTGGCCGACTTCGGCCCAGGCGACGTGTGGTATTTTCCACGCGGCCACGGCCACTCGATCCAAGGGCTGGGGCCGGGCGATTGCCACTTCGTGCTGATCTTCGACAACGGCTATTTTTCGGAATTTGCCACATTTAGCTTTTCTGATTGGTTGGCGCACACGCCTAAGGAAGTGCTGGCCAAGAATCTGCACGTGCCGGAGTCGACGTTCGACACGTTTCCCAAGAGTGAAGTGTACTTTGCGCAAGGGCCGGTTCCGCCGCCGTTGCCGGCGCCGCGTCGCGGTGCGCCGTTGCCTCCGCACAAGTATCGGCTGGAAGCGCAGCAGCCGCGGCTGTTTCACGGCGGCACGGTGCGGTTGGTCTCCGCCCGCGAATTTCCCATCTCCAAGACGATGACCGGCGCGATCATGCGGCTGGAGCGCGGCGCCCTGCGCGAGCTGCACTGGCACCCCAACGCCGACGAGTGGCAATATGTGCTGGCCGGCAGGATGCGGATGACGGTTTTTGCTTCGAGCGGCCGGGCCGAGACGGTCGAGCTGTCGCAGGGAGACGTGGGCTACGTGCCCCAGGGTTACGGCCATTACCTGGAAAACATCGGCAACGACGAGTGCCGCATGCTATTGGCCTTCAACAGCGGCGAATATCAGGAGATCGGGCTGACGGGCTGGATCGCCTCGAATCCGCAATTGCTGGTGGCCACGAACCTGGGCGTGCCGGAAAAGGTCGTCGCCGAGTTTCCCAAGCAGACCGTGTTTATCGCCGACTAGGGTCGGGCGCTTCCGTATCACGGGAGCTGCCAGCACGCGCGAGCGACGTACACGAGTTGGGCGCTTGCGGCGTACGCATCCCCACAAAAACCGCCGACAAAAGATTGGAGCCAGGCGGCCCGCATGGTATAAAATCGGGACTGACAGTGTCGTTCCATCCAGGCGGAAAAGCGCTCGTTTCCCGGCAGCTTGGGCCATGGCCCACGACGCGCTGCGGGACACCCCCGGCGAGCGTTCGTCCGACGGCAAGCCATTTGTATCGAGGGGTTCATCACCATGCAGTCCAGGATTAAGGCGTTCATCGCGGCGGCGTTGTTGCTGGCGGTCTCGAGCAGCGTGCTGGCGGCCGAAGCAGTCACCCAGGCCGGCGCATCGGGCGCTCAAATCGGCCAGCCGGTCGGCAAATTCACGTTCAAGGACATTCGCTATCTGCCGCGCGAACTGGCCGACTTCGGCGACAAGAAGGCTTATGTGATCATGTTCACCACGCTGGACTGTCCGATCGTGCAGCGCTACCTGCCGAAGATCGTAGAAATGGAGAAAGAGTACTGCGAGCAAGGCGTGCAGTTCGTGGCGGTGAACGAGGGGGTGAACGACGCCATTCGCGAAGTGGCCTACCAGGCAGTGCGCACGAATGCTCCGTTCCCTTTCGTCAAGGATCTGGATGGGCAAGTGGCCCGGGCCGTGGGCGCCACGCGCGCGGGCGAGGTGGTGGTGCTCGACGCCGACAAGAAGCTGCGCTATCGCGGGCGCGTGGATCGGCAGTTCCGCCTGGGCGGCGATTCGCCCAACGCCGGCCGCGAGGATTTGAAACTGGCAATTGAAGACGTGCTGGCGGGCCGCGAGGTGGAGGTGGCCGAAACGGCGGTTGACGGTTGCCGCATCACGTTCCCCTCGGAGCGCACGCCGAACGCGAACGTCACGTTCCACGAGCACATCGTGCCGCTCCTGCAAGCGCACTGCCAGGATTGCCATCACGAAGGCGTGCCCGAGGCGCCCTTTGCGCTGGTGAACTACGACGACGTGGCGAGCCAGGCGCAAATGATTGCAGAAGTGGTGGCCGAGCAGCGGATGCCGCCCTGGTTTGGCAGCAAGGAGCACGGCCACTTCACCAATGTGCGCGGCATGCGCGCCGACGAACGGAACCTGTTCGTCGATTGGGTCAACGGCGGCAGCCAGCAGGGCGATCCGGCCAAGGCGCCCCCGGCACGCGAGTTCAGCACGGCCGAGTGGAAGATCGGCGAGCCCGATCTGGTGCTGAAGACCCCGCTGCAAAAACTGCCGGCCACGGGCTACGTCGACTATCGTTATGTGCCCTTGCAGCACTCGTTCACCAAGGACACCTGGATCCAAGGGTTGCAGATCCTGCCGACGAATCATCGAGCCATGCACCACTGCAATATCTACTACGTGCAGTTCGGCAAGAAGGCGGGGGACGAGAACTTCATCACCGGACAGGTGCCCGGCGGTGACGCCATGATCCTGGACAACCACGTGGCGGTGAAGATTCCGGCCGGTTCGGTGCTGATGTTGCAAGTTCACTACGTCACGGTCGGCGAGGAAACGACCGACCAGATTTCGGTCGGCTTGAAGTTCGCTCGCGAAGTGGTGAACAAGAACCTGCAGCATGCGATCGTACACACGGGCAAGTTTGCCATCACGCCCGGCGATCCGCACCACCTGGTGTCAGCCCGCAAGAAGCTCGATTGCAACGCGACGGGCTACGGGATGATGACGCACATGCACGTGCGCGGCAAAGACATGCTGTATCGCGCCATTTATCCCAACGGCAAGGAAGAGAATCTGCTGGCGGTTCCCAACTACAGCTTCGACTGGCAGATGGCGTATCGCTGGCCCAAGGCCGCCGTCAGGCTTCCCAAGGGGACGGAGCTGGAGTGCATCGCCCACTTCGACAACTCGACCTTTAATCCCTACAACCCGGATCCCAAGGCCGTAGTGAAGGAAGGACAGCAGACCTATCAGGAAATGATGTACGGCTTCGTGTTCTACACGGATGACGATCAGAACCTGAACTTGCATGTCGATCCGAAGACCGGCCATGCGATCGATCCGCAACCCGATCGGCAGGCCAGCAACTGACTCGTGGTCGTTGTGGTGGCGATCGAATTGCTCGCCGACAACCAGGTAACGCCAAGCGCCGTGGCAGCCGATAGGGCAGCGCGGCGTTTTTTTTCGCGCAGGCATCCCGGTCGGATGAAGCGCGGAAGGGGCATGCCGGTGACCGGGCGAGGGCTCAAGCCGCGTGATGCGACTGCGGCCAGGTGGTAGTCTCGGCGGCTGTTGCGGCGCGCACGAGCGCTAGCGCCTCTTCGAAATCGGCCTGCAAGCGCAGAAACCGGCGTCCGTCGCCGCCGCGATCGGGGTGCAGCGTTTTCACGCGCCGGCGATAAGCCCGCATCAGATCCGTCTCGCTGCAGGGCAACTGCAATCCCAATGCGGCGATGGCGCGCGGCGTATGCGAGCGGGCCCAATCGGGCACTTCGGCAAACGGCAAGTAACTGACGATCACTGCCATGCCGCGCCGCAACGAACGGAAATACGCGCGGATGTCGAGGGCCAGAAAGACATACCCCAACACCGGCACGCCGATGACGACCAGCAAGAACGCGATGGTCAGCACCGCATCGAACGCGCTGGGCCAGGATTCGTTCGTGAGAAATTGCAACATGATGTCACCCATCGCGAGCGTGTTTCACGGCCAGTTGCGACACAAGCCAGCGCCTGTGGTACTCGCTTCGCATGCTACGTGCAAATCGTAGGCCAAAGGTCGCAGCCGAGCAAGCTCGTTCCCGATGCCCTATTAGAAAGTATCAGCGTTCCTAAGTGCCCAGGCCGATGCCTTCGCCAAAGTAATACTTGCGGGCTTCGGGATTGGCCAGCACCTCTTCCGGTGGGCCGTGGCACAGCACGCTGCCGGAGCGAATGACGTAGCTGCGGTCGGTGATTTCCAGGGTTTCGCGCACCTGGTGGTCGGTGATGAGGATGGAAATGCCACGATCGCGCAGGTCGCGGATGATGGCCTGGATGCTGTCGATCGTGACCGGGTCGATGCCCGTAAAGGGCTCATCCAGCAGGATCAGCTCGGGATCGGAAACGAGGCAGCGTGCGATTTCCAGTCGGCGGCGCTCGCCGCCGGAAAGCGAATCGGCCCGGCTCTTGCGCAGCCGCGTGATGTCGAACTGATCGAGCAATTCGTCGCAGCGTGCGCGGCGCGTGCGGCGATCGAAGCCGAGCATCTCCATCATGCCCAGCAGGTTGTTCTCGACCGACAGCTTGCGAAAGACGCTGGACTCTTGCGCCAGGTAGCCCATCTTTCCGTCGCGCGCCCGGCGATACATGGGCCAATCGGTGACGTCGATATCGTTCAACAGCACGGTGCCTTCGTCGGGATCGATCATGCCGCAGGTCATGCGGAAGCTGGTGGTCTTGCCCGCGCCGTTGGGACCGAGCAATCCGACGATCTCGCCGCGATCCACCTCGAAGTCAACGCCGTCGACCACGCGGCGGCGACCGTAGATTTTGACCAGTCCGTGAACTTCGAGCATCGGCATGGTTGGGTCCTCCTTGACCGCGGTGGCCGTGGCAAGATGCGGCCTGAAGCGGGGTCGATCGTCGTTTGTCTCGCGGCTCAGCCACGAACACCTTAAGCGGCTAGTGCTCTGTCAACGCTTGGATTTCGGATGATGGCTCTCACGCGAAGCACTAGATATGTATTTGCGCCAAAGCACTTGCGTCTTTGGCGACGTTACGCGTCCCCCGAATGAATCGGGTTGACGCTCCACTAGCGTATCAATCCCATGTGCGGCAGGTTCGGAATGATGCCGATGGACGCGTCGACGAACGGAATTGGCAGGTCGATGGGATGCGGCCAATAAATGCACAGCGCCTTTCCCACCAGCAGGCTGCGGTCGACGTAGTGCTCTCCGTGCCAGAACCGCGCATCGGCGCTGGCCGGGCTGTTGTCGCCCAGCACGAAAAACTGGTCCTGCTTCAACTCGAACGCCACGGACTGCCGGTCGTCGAACAGGTTGCGTCCGCCGGCGGTTTGCCAACTGCTGGGGGTCGAGAGGAACTCCACGAGCTCATCGTTTCGGTAGATTGGCACCATACTGCGCGGCGCGCGAAAGTCGGTAATGGGCGCGGCGGATTCGAGACTGCCATCGGCGATGTAATAAATGTCGCGCAGCACGCGCAAATGCCGCACTTCGACCGCGGCGTTCCGCGAGCCAATGCCCACCGGCGCCAAATCGCCCGGATCGCTGGGGGTGGACAACGGGCGTTCGTTTTGCAGATCGGCGTATTCGGCCGGCTGGTCGAACGCGATCGACTTGCCGTCGATCCACAGGGCGAGTTGCCGGTCGACATTGGCGAACCGCAGGTCGTAATTGCCGGGCCCGCGCAGCGACGTCTCGGCGGTGCGGCGCCAGTCGTCGAGCCCGTCGATGGACAACGTGGCGCGACCGGTGGCGACGTCGATGGCGCAGCGGAAATGCCGTCCGCCTTTGACGAGATCCAACAGCAACTCGCCTTGCGAGCCGCGTACGTCGGCCTCGCACTCGATCAGCAGATCGCCCACCCAGTGCAAGCCCAAGGCGCTGGCCATCATGCCGTAGTTCTCGTCGCGCCGCAGCACGCGGGAATTGAAGGCGTAGAAATCGGTGATCAGTTGCGGACGCGCCAGTTGCCGGATCGCGGAGGCGCCGATTTGGGGATTGCGCCAAAAGCGATCGGTCGGCACGCGGTGTTCGTAGCGCAGCCAGGTTTCTCCGGCCGAACCATCTGTGGCAAAACTGTGACCATCGTCTGACGGCTTCCAGGCGCCGCTGACGTCGGGCGGCTCGGGCATGCTGCTCCAGCGGGCAGGCCAACCGGCCTCGCGCAGCGCCGAGCTGATGTGATCGTTGTCGTGCACCACTTGCGCCAGAGCCTGCATCTTTTCCGGCGGCTTGCGCACCAGCTTGAACGCGCCGTCGGCCGGGCCCTGGGCGAAGATGTCGCCGTGCTCGATCATCAGCCGCTCGTTCGGCAGTCCCACCAGCCGCTTGATGAAATAGGTCTCGGCCTTGAGCGGGCAACGAAACACGATCACGTCCCAGCGACACGGCTCCGAAAACTGATAGGGAACCTTGCTCACCCAGATGCGATCGCCCGAATAGCTCTTTTGCAATTCGAACTCGCCGTCGGCCGCGTCGTTCGGATCGACCGACATCGCAAAGCGACAGTTCGGGCACGTACACTCGACCACCTGATAGCGCGGATCGACTTCGCCGGTTTGCGTGCGAATCAGGTTGCCGTTGTCGTCGGTCTCTTCGCTGCAACTGGCGGTGTAGGCATAGCCGCACTCGGGGCACACCACGTCCTTGTGCCGTCCCATCAAGGTGGGCGCCATCGAGCCGGTGGGGATGACGAAGGCTTCGGCCTCGAACGTCTTGAACAGAAACGCCAACGCAAACGCGATGGCAAACGCCTCGACCGTATCGCGCACGCTGCGGCCCCAATAGGAAAGCGACGCGTCAGTGGGCGGGTTGGTTGCGGGACTAGCGGGTTGCTTGGTCGTGTTGCTCATACGAACCATCTTAGCGGATGAACCTCATCCGGGCGAAATTGGGAAAGAACGGGAAAGGAATGCTCGTGCCGGGGAGCTTGTTGAACGAGTGCGGCCAAAAGATGTACAGCGCCTTGCCCACCAACAAGTTGCGGTCCACATACCGCTCGGCCATCCAGAGCCGGGCGTCCAGGCTCAACGGGCTGTTATCCCCCAGCATGAAAAACTGGTCGTCCGAAAGCGGGAAAACCGCCTCCTCGCGCTGGTCGAACGGGTTGGGGCCCTCGGCCGGCTGCCAGTCAGCGGGCGATTGCCAGAACTGGGCCAACTGGTCGTAGTTCATGCGGGCCAGGATGGCGCTGCCGGAGCCATAGTCGGAGACGCCTAAGCGGCCCGCGGCCGCGATGTAGTAAATGTCGCGCCACAAGCGTAGTTGGCTCACGCGCAGTCCCGCGCCTGCGGCGCCGATGCGCGCCGGCAGCAGGTCGCCCGGTTCGGCATCTTCGCTGCGCGGCAGATCGTTGCCCAGCGGCGGATAGGTCGTCGCCACGTCGAACTCGATCGGCGATCCGTCGATCCACAACAGAAGTTGATTGTCGACGTTCGCGAATTCGATCCGATGGCTACCGGCGCCGCGCACGTTGGTTTGTGCGCGGGGTTGGTATTCGTCGCGCCCATCGATGGCCAGAAGCGCCTCGCCCGATTGGCAATCGATCTGGCAGCGGAATTTCACACCTCCCTTGACCAGCTCGAACAGCGTTTTGCCCTCGGGCTTGGTGACTTCAAGTTGGCACTCGAGAAGCAAATCGCCAACCCAGTGTCGACCGAGCATTTGTCCTTGCGCGCGTGGATCGCCGCGCTGCACGCTGGTGTCGTAGGCGTAGAAATCAGTGATCAAGCTGGGGCGCGGCTGGTAGTCGTTCGGCATCGATTCCTTGGCGAGCAGCATCCAATCGTCCAGCGTCGGCACGTAGTGGCGGTAGCCCAGCCAGCGGACACCGGGGTCTGCGCCGTCGATCTCGTAACTGCGGCTGCCGTCGCTGGTGGCCCAACC
>JBBDYK010000377.1:0-10393 GCA_040901665.1 Pirellulales bacterium
GTTCGGCCTGGACGGTTGCCGGCTTTCTCTCCTTCTTCTTTTCGGCAGATTCCTGCTCCAAATAGAACAAACTGACAACCTGAGTTTCTGCAACCAGTCGCTTCGCATTGCGGTCGAGAACCAGCACGCTCGCTCTGATCACCTGGTCTTCCTGCCAAAGCTTGGCCTTTTGACGATACGTCGCTATGCCATTTCCGGTCTCAACCTCGAGGAAATCTGCAGACGCATAGACGGGTTTGTCGGACTGAAACATCCCCGGTGATGTATTCTTGTCACGGCTCTCGAACACCGAGCGCACATTGCCGCGCGGCACGTGGTGCGAGGCGCCCACGGTCTCTTCCGAAGTATGCGCCGACGCGTCGAAACCCGTGATCGTATAGGCCGGCAGCAGAAAGCCCAGCAAGAACAGCCAGCCGATGCTCTGGGTGGCAGGCCAGATGTCGCCGCCGGCCGCGCCGCTATAGTTGGTAAACGTCAACAGCCGCGCGGGATCGAGCGACGGCGCCGCGATCAGCATCGCGCCGGTCAGCGCCAGCGCGATGAACATGATCCAATAGCCGCTAAAGTCGGTCAGCGCCGCCGTGACCCGAATGCCGATGTGGTTGAAGATCGCCTGGGCAACCGTGATCGCCGTGACCCCCGCAATTTGCAGGGCCAGTTCGCCCCCGGGACCCAGTTGCGCGGCGCTGACGCCCCAGGCGCTTTCCACGGAGCGGGCGGCAAATAAGTAGGTCCCCACGTTGATCGCCGCCAACACGGTCACCAGCCCGGCCAGGTTGAACCAGGCGGTGAGCCACCCCCAGCCGCGTCCACCCAGGATGGCCGCCCAATGGTAGAGCCCGCCGGCCGTGGGGAAGGCCGAGGCGATCTGAGCCATGGCCAGCGCCACGCAGAGGGCCAACAGGCACGAAACGGGCCAGCCGATGCCGATCGCCGCGCCCCCCACGCTCGAAAGGCCCTGCGGAAACGAGGTCATGCCGCCGGCCACGATGCAGATGATCGAAAACGAGACGGCGAAGTTCGAGAAGCCGCTCATTTGCCGCGACAGCTCCTGGCCATAGCCCAAGCTGTTCAGCAGCCGCACGTCGTCGGCAATCGTTTCGCGCTGGCGCTGTTCGTCGTCAAGCGGAGCAGGAAGCGGGTCGGAATCCGGCATCAAGAATCACGCGCGGGCAGCAGGCGAGAGTAACCGGGGCGTCGTCAACCGCCCCTGTCGCTGCTCTTTATAGCGGACGCCGCGATGGAAGACGATGGCCGGCGGGGCGTAACGGCAGCGGCGTCGCATCGCACGACTCGGCTATTTGTCTTCGGTCGCCGCCAGGCGTGCCGACAGTCGGCCTTCGGCATGGCACGACTTGCAGGAGATGTTGCCCGTGGCCGCCGCTTGCGGATCGGTCTTCCAGCGCTCGGCAATGCGGGCATAGGGAGTATCGGGCAGCACTTCGAGCATCTTGTCGAGATACTGGCCCAGCTCCTCGGTGCGGCCGGTCCGCTGCGAGGACTGCACCAGCCCGGCCAGCAGCTCGCCCCGAATGTGGACGGGCAGCCGGTCGACCAGTCGGCCCTGCTGGCTCCACAGCGACTGGTAGTGGTCGTAGCATTCGTTCCAGGCCGCGGCGCGAAGTTCCTCCGGCAGCCGATCGGCGAACATCACATAACTGCCGCCGACCACCGCGGACACCGCCGGGTTCTTGGCTCCCAGCGATTTTGCTTCCGCGAAGATCTCGAGGGCGCTCGTATAGAGACGCTGGAACTGCTCATCATTGCCGGCTTCGTGGGCCAACACTGCGCGAAAGAGCACCGTCCCACCCTGCCACGACAGCAACTCGGCCTTGGACGCCGGCCGCTGTTCGAGCAGCAGTTCGATGTTTTTCTCGCCGCGCGCAAAGCGCTCCATGTCGTTGGCACGCCAGCCGGCAAAAATGTCTTCGCGCAAAAGCGTGTGGACGGTGAGCCGCTTGTTGTCGAGCGGCGGGTCGAGTGATTCCGCAAAGCCGACCGTCGAGAGCGAGGCGAAACAGAAACAAAGAGCGATGGCGCGCATGGCTAGTGCTCCGTTGGCGGACGAGATGGTGGCCACGAGTATATCAGAACTCTGCGGCGCGCGGCAATCTTCCAGCGGCTTTAACTACCAAACCCGCTCTGCCGGCCATACAGCTTCTCGCGCGTCGCCCACAAACCGGCCGACGGTGTGGGAATGAAATAAAAGCGCTCGCCATCGGCGGTCGTGTTCCAACCCTCCTGGCGCTTCTCCGGCTCGTAGCGGGCTAGCGTGGCGGCCAATTCGGCGTATTGGAAGCCGACGGTTTCGATCTCTTGCCGCGAAAGATGCCCGGGCGCGTAGGTGATGGTGAACCGGCCTTCGGACGAACCGTGAAGCAAGTGGGCCGTGGCGTGCCCCAGATCCTGCATGTCGGTGTTGATGGCATACTGTGCCATGACCTGCGGCGTGCCGCAGTAGCCGTATTTGCGAATGAACGCGTCGACCTCGGGCTGTTCGCCGAAGCGAGTCAGTCCCGGCGCGATAATGACCAGCTCTCCGCCGTCGGCCAAGGCCATCCGCGTGCGATAGACGGCCTTGTTGGCCACCCAGGTGCTCACGAACTCATCGGCCTGCATCACGCACACCATTTTTGAAATCGGCTCGTCGAAGACCGTGATGTTCTGCTCGCGCGATTGCCGGGCGGCTTGTAAGTACGTCTCGAGGTCATTGCCCACGAAGACGCCAGTGTGCACCAGGTCGCCCGCGTCGTTGCGCGCAAGCACGACCTGCACGTAGCAATCGGGCAAGCGCGCCAGCAGATCGTCCTCGGCCTTGTTGAAGCAGGCGCGAGTCGGCGTGACCAGGTTGCCCAGGTTGTTCTCGATGCCGCAGGTGGCCGCCAACATGTGTGCGGCACAAATAGTTTCCTTGCCGCCCAGCCCGATGAAGTAGTTCTTGTTGTGGTTGGCAAAGCCCAGCACCTCGTGCGGCACCACGTGGCCGACATTGACGACCAGGTCCCAGGGCTCCTCCATCAACATCCGATTGAGATGGATCGGAATGGCCCAATTGGCGACGCCGCCACAGGCCTTGGAGACGAATTCCGCCGGGAGCTCACCGACTTTGACGCAGCCGTTGCGCCAGTCGTGCGCATGAATGCGCTCGTTGGGAATCGCGCCAAACATGCGGCGGTTTTCATCCGGCGTATGCGGCACGTGCTGTCCGAGCGTGGGAATGACGTGTACCTCGGCGTCGGCCGACAACGCTTGATAGAGCATTTCTGTCAACCGACCGACGCCCGAATGGGCCCGCGTAATGTCCGGCGGCAGCAACAGCACGCGTTTCGGTCGAGCGCAGATGTTTTTGCGCATCGCAGCGACCGCTTCGTGCATCAACGCTTCCAGCCGCGGCCAGGTGACGTGCGGCGACGATTCAGAAATCCAAGGCATGGAGGGAAGGCGATAGGGGTTAGGGGATCGGACGGAGCGGGGTGCTTACCGGGGCCAAGCTCGGGCGAGTTCCACCAGGGTGCGGACGAATTGGCCGCTGGCGCCGGCGTCGCACCAGGGCTTGGCCTTGTCTCGGAACGCGGGGCCGGCGATGTCGAGATGGGTCCAGGGTGTGTTGCCCACGAATTGCTCGAGGAACTTGGCTGCCGTGATCGCGCCGCCCCAGCGGCCCTCGCCGACGTTTTTGATGTCGGCCACTTCACTTTTGATCAGCTCGTCGTAGATATCCCTGTACATCGGCAGTTGCCAGAGCGGCTCGCCCGCCCGGCCCGCGGCCGCCAGCACGGCGTCGCACCAAGGCTGGTCGTTGGTCATGGCGCCGGCGACTTCATTGCCCAGTGCGACGACGCACGCGCCGGTGAGCGTGGCCAGATCGACGATCTTCGTTGCGCCGGTGTCGACCGCCACGGCCAGCACGTCGGCCAGCACCAGCCGTCCTTCGGCGTCGGTGTTGTGCACTTCAATGGTGCGGCCGTTGCGCGCCGTGAGCACGTCGCCCAGTTTCATGGCCGCCGGCCCGGTCATGTTCTCGACCAGTCCGGCCAGCCCGATGACGTTGACGGGCAGCTTGAGCGTGGCGATGGCCTGCATCGCGCCGAGCATGGTGGCGGCGCCGGCCATGTCGCACTTCATGGTGAGCATGCCTTCGGACGGCTTGAGCGAGAGTCCGCCCGAGTCGAACGTGACGCCCTTGCCGACGATCGCCAGCACCGGCGCGTCCTTGGCGGCGCCGCGATAACGCAACTTCACCAGCCGCGCCGGTCGACTCGAACCCTTGGCCACGGCCAACAGTGCGTGGCACCGTTCGGTATTCAGCCGATCGGCGTCCCAAATATCGGCCTCCAGGCCGCAGTGATGCGCGACGTCCGCCGCGCGTGCGGCAAACGTCTCGGGATAGATCTCGTCCGGCGATTCATTGACCAGTCGCCGCGTCAGATCGACCGCCTCGCCGATCACGATTCCGCGCGCGATGGCCTCGGCGGATCCGCCCGACCAGGCCACGCTGCCGAACGGATGTCGATTCTTTTCGGCCCGATACAGGTCCTGACCCTGGCAACCGGTGACCGCACCGGCCACCGCCGCTTCGGTCCACTCGTCGGACCAGCCGTCACCAAGAAAGAAGCCGACCTGTGCACGTGGCTTGGCGGCCAACTGGCGGGCGGCGCTGGCGGCGCAGCGAAAGGCGGCGCCGGCGTCAAACGCTTCCGCCCGTCCCAGTCCGACGACGAGCGTCTGCCTGGCCAGGCCCATCGGCACCAGCAAGGGCGCCAACTCGTAGCGGCGGCCCGTGAATTCCTTCCGCTCTACTAGCGCGCGAATGGCGCCGCCCAGCGCGGCGTCCACTTCAGCGGCTGCTCCGGCCAGTGGCGCGTCCTCGTAAACTCCCACCACCAGAGCGTCGGCCGCGGTTTCGCCGACACGCGTTCGAGTTCCCTTGATCTGCACGAAGTGTCGCCTTTCTGACTTGGGCCGGTGAGTTGCAAACGCCCATTTTAGCGGCCCGGTTGCCATTGGCCCAGCGGTCCGGTTAGAGATGAACGAATCGGAGCGGATTGCACCCGGCGCCACGCGGGCGGGCCGCAATCCGCTCTTCCAAGCGCCGCGCATTGGCGCGTAAGCTAGCCGATGGCCGGAATGACGCTTCGCTACCTGCAATCACTATCCGAACCCTCTGCCGCTGACGAATGGGCTATCGCAACCTGCAAGACTGCCTGCGCGATCTGCAAGCGACGGGCCAACTCGTGCGCATCGAGGAAGAAATCGATCCGTATCTCGAGGCGGCCGAGATCCATCGTCGCGTGTTTCGCGCCGGGGGGCCGGCGCTGTACTTCGCACGGGTCAAAGGCTGCCGTTTTCCGATGGCCAGCAATCTGTTCGGCACGACGGACCGCGTTCGCTACCTCTTTCGCGACACGCTCGACTCCGTGCGCAAGCTCGTGGCGGCACAGGGCGATCCGGCAGCGGTCGCCCGCCATCCGCTGCGCAATGCCGGGTTGGCACGCGCGCTGTGGCACATGCTGCCAAAGCGGGTATCGCGCGGGCCGGTGCTCTCGGCCACGGCATCGATCGGCGAACTGCCCCAATTACAGTCCTGGCCCGACGACGGCGGCGCGTTCGTCACTCTGCCGCAGGTGTATACTGAGGATCCCGATCGGCCCGGGGTGCGGCGCTCGAACCTGGGCATGTATCGCGTGCAGATCTCGGGCGGACAATACCGCGCGAACCAGGAAGTCGGACTGCACTATCAAATCCATCGCGGCATCGGCGTACACCATGCGGCGGCCATCCGCCGCGGCGTGCCGCTGCGCGTGAACATCTTCGTCGGTGGCGCGCCCGCCATGAACGTCGCCGCGGTGATGCCCTTGCCCGAGGGACTGAGCGAATTATCGTTTGCCGGAGTGCTGGCGGGGCAGCGCATTCCCATGATCGCGCAAGCCGGGCATTTGCCCATCTATGCCGATGCCGATTTTTGCATCAGCGGCATGGTGCAGCCCGATCGAAAGTTGCCCGAAGGACCATTTGGCGACCACTTAGGCTACTACAGCTTGGCGCACGACTACCCGGTGTTGCAGGTAGACCGGGTGACACATCGGCCCGGCGCGGTGTGGCCGTTTACGGTCGTGGGCCGGCCACCACAGGAAGACACGATGTTCGGCCAATTGATTCACGAGATCACTGGCCCGATCATTCCCCGCGTGATACCCGGCGTTCACGCCGTACATGCCGTCGACGCCGCAGGCGTGCACCCGCTGCTGTTGGCGATCGGCAGCGAGCGCTACACGCCGTACAACGAGTTGCGTCGGCCGCAGGAACTGCTCACCGCCGCCAACGCCATCCTGGGACAAGGGCAACTCTCGCTGGCCAAATATCTCTGGATCGCCTCCCACGAGGATGACGCGCAGCTCGACGTGCAGGACGTTGCGGCCATGCTGCGCCACATGCTGGCGCGGGTCGATTGGACGCGCGACTTGCACTTTCAAACCTGCACGACCATCGACACGCTCGATTATTCGGGCCAGGGAATCAACGAGGGCTCGAAGCTGGTGATCGCCGCCGTCGGTCCGCCGCGGCGCGAGCTGCCAGGCGAACTGCCGCCGCTGACGCTGCCCGCCGAGTTTTGCCCTGCGCGAGTTTGCTTGCCGGGCGTGCTGGCGGTGGGTGGCCCGCGGTTCGAGCCCGATGCTGACGGAACGGACACCGCTGTCGAGAGATTTTGCGCGGCATATCGGCGCAGCGATTCAATCGCGCGTTTTCCGCTGATCGTGGTGGTGGATGACCCCGACTTCACGGCTCGGTCGCTGGGCAACTTTCTGTGGGTCACATTTACTCGGAGCAATCCGGCGGTCGACGTGTACGGCGTCGAGTCGTTCGTGCGGCAAAAGCACTGGGGATGTCACGGACCGCTGGTGATCGACGCACGGACCAAGCCGCATCACGCACCGCCGCTGGTCGAAGATGCGGAAGTCACACGGCGCGTGGACCGGTTGGGCGCCGCCGGCGGACCCTTGGCGGGAATCATTTGATGCCAGACGTGTTCTTGCACGATACCTACATCACAAGCACAAGCGCCGGCCGCTGGGCCTTCGTGCTGTTGTCGTTTGCGCTAGGGGGAACGCTGGGAAGCTTCTTGAATGTGGTGGTCTACCGGTTGCCGCGGCGAATGAGCTTGAGTTTTCCCGGCTCGCACTGCCCGGCATGCGGCAAGCCGATTCGTTGGCACGACAACGTGCCGATCTTTGGTTGGTTGTGGCTCGGAGGGCGTTGTCGCGATTGCCGCGCCCCGATCTCACCCCGTTATCCACTGGTCGAGGCGCTCGTGGCGACGGCCAGCGCGGCACTGGCCTGGGCCGAACTGTTCGTGCCGATTCCGCCGCCAGCTTTTGACTTGCCAGCGGAATATGCCTTGAACCTCGGGCCGTATGGGTTTCACCTGCTGCTGATTTGTGCGCTCATCGTCGCGGCGCTTATGGAGTACGACGGTCATCGCCCGCCGCCGCGCATGCTGTCTCTGGTGATGGCCATCGGACTGGCTGCTGGGGGCATGTGGCCCGAGTTGCGCTCGCACGCCGCGCTGGGCGCATCGCACCTGGCGGGAGTGCTGGACGGCGTGCTCGGCGGACTGACGGCGCTGGCCTTGGCATCGCTGGCGTGGCCCGCTTGGGTAGCGCGAGCAGACCGTGAGCACATCGCACGCGGATCGACCGCCGTGGCCGAACTGGTCCTGGTCGGGATTTATCTGGGAACGCGCGAGCTCGCTGTTGCCGCGGGAGTGGCCATGCTGCTGTCTACCTTGAGCCGGCTATTGGGGCGAGTTTGGCCATGGTGGGCGCGATTCGGCTGGGCCGGCTGCCTGGCGGTCGCTACGTTGGGTACCATCGTCGCTATGCGGTCCGCCGGCGAATTGGACGCGCGCTTGCTGGAGTACGATACCACGACCACGCTCATCGGCGCGGGCATCGCGATCGCAGTGGCCGCGGTCGCGGCGCGGTTTGCCGGATCCGCGCGCAATCGAGCAGCCTCTTAACGAGGAATATCGCATGGCATCGCTCACCTTTCACGGCGCCGCCGAGACGGTCACCGGCTCGAAATACTTGCTCGAAGTTGACCGCACCAAGGTGCTCTTCGATTGCGGCCTGTTCCAAGGGCTCAAGGAGTTGCGGCTGCGCAACTGGGAGCGGCTGCCGTTCAATCCCGGACATGTCGACGCCGTGGTATTGACCCATGCCCACATCGATCACATCGGCTATTTGCCGCGCTTCGTGAAAGACGGGTTTCGCGGCCCGGTGTACGCGACGCCGGCCACCGAGGCGTTGGCGGAGCTGCTGCTCTTGGACGCGGCGCACAACCAGGAAGAAGAAGCAGAGTATGCCAACCGCAAGGGCTACTCGAAACATAAGCCGGCGCTGCCGCTGTTCGACGCCAGCGACGTCAAACGCGCAATGGCCCGGTTTCGCACCGTGCATCGCGAGGATTGGTTCTCGCCGGCCAAGCAACTCAACCTGCGCTATCACGATACGGGCCACCTGCTCGGCAGTTGCATGATCGAGGTCGAAATCCACGAAGGTCCGCAGCCGACCCGCTTGGTGTTCTCGGGCGACGTCGGCCGTTATGGCGCGCCGTTGTACCACGATCCGCAGACGCCGCCGCCGTGCGACTACCTGGTTTGCGAAAGCACGTATGGCAATCGCGACCATCCGCACGAAGCCGTGCTCGATCAGTTGACCGAGGTCGTGCTGGCTGCGATCGAGCGGGGCGGCGTGATGGTCATGTCGTCGTTTGCCGTCGGTCGGGCGCAGCAGTTGATCTATCTGTTGCACGTGCTCATGGGCCAACGGCGAATCCCGCAGTTGCCCGTGTTTCTCGACAGTCCGATGGCCGTCAGCGGCATGAGCATTTATCGCTACTACGCTTCGGAGCACGATCTCACGGAAGGATTGGCGATCCGTGCGGATTTCGAGTTCGACTTCACCGAAGTGCACATGACGCGCAGCGTGGCGGAATCGCGCCAAATCAACAGCGTGCGCGGCCCGGCGGTGATCATTTCCTCGGCCGGCATGATGACGGGCGGGCGCATTCTGCATCATTTGCGGCAGCGATTGCCAGACGCGACGAACACTATCGTGCTGGGCGGATTCATGGCGGCTGGTACGCGCGGCAGAGCGTTGCAGGAGGGGGCCAGGTCACTGCGCGTCTTCGGACGCGACGTGCCGGTGCGAGCGGCCGTGGTGGAAATCTCCGCCTTGAGCGGGCACGCCGATCGCAGCGAGCTGATGCGCTGGCTGGCGCCCCTGCCGGCGCCGCGCCGAACGTTCATCACGCACGGCGAGTTGGCAAGCGCCAACGCCTTTGCCGAGTTGTTGCAAAGCCAACGCGGCTGGACCACGCTGGTGCCCAAGATGGGACAACGCGTCGAGTTGCACGAAGATTCGACGCCATCCTGAAACATGCGAATCAACAACCCGAAGCGACCGGGAGCGCCATGAGCGACAAAGAAAACAACTTGCGGGCGATCATGCAGTCGCCCTCCTACTTGCTGGCCGAGCAGGACACCGCGCTATTGGCCCGCGCGGAGTTGCGCCCCGTACGATTGCAGCTCGAATTGCTCAAACCCGAGATGGCGTTTCAAGAGCACGGCATTGATGCGACGATCGTCGTCTTCGGCAGTACGCAGATCAGCCAGCGCGAGCAACTGGAGAGTCGACTGCAAGCGGCGCAGCAAGCATTGGCGGCGCAGCCGAATGATGCGGCCCTGGCGCGCGAAGTGTCGATCGTCGAGCGATTGCTGGCCAAAGCGCACTACTATGACGCCGCGCGGGAGTTTGCCCGGCTGGTTGCCACGGAGGCGAAAGTGTCCAACAGCGGCCTGGTAATCGTGACCGGCGGTGGACCGGGCATCATGGAGGCCGCCAATCGCGGCGCCCACGACGTGGGAGCCAAGTCGGTTGGCCTCAACATCACATTGCCCTCCGAGCAGCTTCCCAATCCCTATATCACGCCGGGCCTCTGCTTTCGCTTCCATTACTTCGCGCTGCGGAAAATGCACTTTCTGTTGCGTGCCAAGGCGTTGGTGGCATTTCCCGGTGGATTCGGCACGCTCGACGAAGTGTTCGACGCGCTCACTTTGCGACAAACCACGCGGATGCAGGAGATTCCCGTTATCATGTATGGTCGCGACTACTGGCGCAGAGTGATCGATTTTCAATTTCTCGCCGACGAGGGGGCCATCGACGACACGCATCTGCGGCTGATCAACTATGCCGATTCGCCGCAGGAAGCTTGGGATCACATCGCCCGCTTTCATCAGTACGCACCATGAGCAGCTTGCCAGAGCAACGATCGACCGCCGACCGGCCCTCGGCACTGGTGACCGGCGCGGGCCGCCGCGTCGGTCGCCGTCCGC
>JBBDYK010000378.1:0-10314 GCA_040901665.1 Pirellulales bacterium
TTGCGGGAGCAGCCTGTTTCGTTAAAATGGTGCGCACGCGTTGCCGGCGCATCAGAAAGTCGGCCGCTAATATAAGGATCGGCCATGAATCGCGAACTGCCGTTGGAAATCGAGTGCGAAGCAGTGCGGGCTCGGCTCGAGGCAGCCGACGGCCTGGTGCTGATCGATTGCCGCGAGCCGGACGAGCACGCCACGGCGCAAATCGCCGGCGCTCGGCTGATTCCCATGAGCCAACTCGAAGCGCTGCTGGGCGAGTTGCAGGATCTGCGCGAGGTGGAGATTGCGGTTCACTGTCATCACGGCGGCCGCAGCCTGCGCGTGGTCCGCTGGCTGCGCGAGCAAGGCCTCCCACAGGCCCAAAGCATGGCCGGCGGCATCGACCGCTGGTCGCAAGTCGTCGACCCCAGCGTGCCGCGCTACTGATCGCCACGCCTTCGTAGCTGAACTCGCAAGAGCTCAGCCGTCGATGCCGTAGTGAACATCAGATCCGTCACGCGCGGCATACTTGCGAATCCGGCTAATTGCCCGAGTCACCGTGAGCTTTTCGCGTGCGGATTGACGTGGATCTTGGCGTTGATTTCTTTCTTCAATCGCTCGAGCACGGATTGCTTGTCGGTGGCTTCCAGGATGCGCTTGACGATGGTCTTGGGGCTGGCATCGCCCCAACTGGCGCCGTGCTCGAAGTAATATTTGGCTGCCTGACCGACGATGAACGAGCCGTAACCGGCCGCCGCGCCTTGCGGCAGCGCCGTCAGCGCCACGCCGGCGCCAAGTGTCAGCCCCTTGAACAGTCCGGCCGCGGCGTGCGTGGCCATCTCGAACAGCATCACCCAGCCGGCCGCTTTCAAGATCGACTCGATCAGCTTGCGGGCGTTCATCCACGTAAGCGGGATGCCATAGATGTGCGCCAGCGTGACAACCATGGTCACGTCGACGGCGCTGCCTCCCAGCACGTCGGCGGCGGGCACGGGATTGAGCGCCACGCCGATCGACTTCATGGCCGCGTAGCTCCAGATGATGGCGTTGGCCCGCTCGTCGCGCATCCGCACTTTGAGTGCGGCGATGCGGTCGCTCTTGTCGGCGGCGTACATCGCGGCATTGAGCGCCAGCAGAGCCTTGCCGTCTCGATACAGCACTTCCAGGATGCGGGCCTTGAGATCCTCGATCTGCACCGGCGGCTTGCGAATCTCGCGGCGCTCGCTGCCGTCGGCCCCTTCGATGATGTACTCGCGGGGCAGGGGATCGGCCGCGGTGAACACGATGTCGTCTGGCTCGATCAGCCCGCGCATGCGGTTGTCGCACAGGGCATGTTTTAGTTGCTCGCGCTGCGGTGGGGTGTAGTTGTCGATCTTGTTGAACACCAGGATGATCGGCTTGTGGCTCTCGGCCAGCCAGGCGAGCGCCGTGTGCTCGGTCTGGTTCAAGTCGGAATCGGTGACGAACAGGATCAAGTCGGCGCGGCTGGCCGCTTCATGAGCCATGTCGGCGCGGGCCTGGCCGTCCACCTCGTTGATGCCCGGCGTGTCGAGCAGCATCACTTGCGATTGCATGAAGCCGGGCACGATATATCCGCAGCCATTCCAGGTGGCGCTCCACACCTCCTTGGTCCAGCCGCCGCGGACGTCCACCTCGGCCACGGTCTGGCCGACCAGGGCATTGATGAGCGCGCTTTTGCCGGTGTCGATCTCGCCGAACACGACGATCTCGATGCGACCTTCCTCCAGCTTGCGCGACATCGATTCGAGCTTGCCCAACTCGCTCACCAGCGCCGCCTTTTCCTGGTCGGTGCAGCCGGCGAACGACTCGATCGCCTGGCGCACGCTGGCCAGCGCATCGCCATACTGCGCGGCGTGCGGATCGTCGCCGAACGAGGGCTCGAAGGAAAAGTCATCCCGCGCGTCGGTCATTCCTTGGCTCCCAATCGCGTCAATCCGGTGGCCACCAGCCGGGCCAGCTCCTCGGGCCGCGTGACTTGCTTCCACTGTTCGCGTGCCAGGCTGGCCCAGTCGGTAGCCGAGTCCTGCATCTCGCGCTTGAAGTAGACAATGAACACGCCACCGATCCAGCGCGTGACGAGCACCTGCACGAGCCCCTGCAGAACGCCGCCGGCAATCGTGCCTACGCCCGGCACCGTCTTGAGCATTGAGGCGATGGCCGTGCCGGCCGCGGGCCCGGCCACGTTGGCGCCGGCCACGCTCAACAATTGCTTGCCCATCTCGGCCAGCAATCGGCCGATCGTGTCGAGATCGACCTTTTGCTTGTAGACGCGGGCCAGTTGCAACACCATGTTCGACGTGATGCCGGCGCCCGCCACCACGTCGATCACCGGCAGCGGGCTCAGCGCGGCGGCCGCGCCCGCCTGCCACATCGAGCGGTCGACGATCTCGCGGGCCTGCTTGTCCAGTTCGGTCTGGAGCTGCGCCTTCGCCTCGGCCACCAGCCCGCGCGATTGCAAAAGCAGGTTGGCCAACAGCAAATCGCGCCCGTCGCGTTTGACGATGGCCCGCATGCGGTCGGCCAGCGCGCGAATGTCGGGTTCCACCTCCACCGACTCGTCGCACTGCGTGCCGTCGGGCAATACCCGTGTGCGCACCCGCGCCGCCGGTTGGGCCCGCAGCGCCACGATGTTTTCCGGTGGCACCAGACCGTTCAAGTGGCCCGCGATTTGCGCCAGCAGTCGATCGCGGTCGTCGGGCTGAAACCAGTCTTCCTTGTTCAGGCACACAAGCACCGGCTTTTCCATGGCAGCCAGGTGCTCGATGAAGCGATGCTCGAACTCCTTGAGGGGTCCGTCGGTGACAAACAGCACTAGATCGGAGTCGCGCGCGGCACGTTTGGCCAGCTCCTCGCGATCGGCGCCGTCGATCTCGGCCAGCCCCGGCGTGTCGACCAGAATGACCTGATCGGCGCCGGGCCAGGGAATCTCGTTGCGGGCGATGGTCGTGCCGCCGCGCACCTCGCTGCGAAACACGTCGCGACCGGCCAGCGCGTTGAGCAGCGCCGACTTGCCGCTGGAGACGGTGCCAAACGCCACGATCTCCAGCCGTTGCTTGTCGAGCTTCGTCTTGAGCTGCGCCAGCGAACGACGGATCGGCTCGCGCATTTCGGCGGGCAGCTCGGCATCGTCGGCCAGCGCCTGGCTTTCGTCGAACTGCGACTCAATCTCATCGCGCCGCTGGCGGGCCGACATTTTGCCAGGCGTGAGCTTCGCCGTGTCGCGACGGCGATCTTTGGAGCGCGTGTTGGACAGCAGCGCCCACACGGCCCACAGGATCAACGTGACAAAGGCCGCCCCACTGACGGCAACCACGCCCAGGTAAACGTAACCCCAGGCGGGATGAAAGCTGGCCGCTTGCTGATACTCGGCCAGCACGTTGGGCACGAACGAGCGCAGCAGATAGCCGGCCATAGCCAGGCCGACCAGGAGCAACAGCGCCGTGATTCTGCGATTCCAGGCCATGAAAACCCTGAAGTGCCCGCCAGCTATCAACTGTATCGTTCGCAGTTCTATTCTACCGGTTTGGGGGCGTTCGACACCAGAACGACTTACGTGCCCTGCCGGCGCCTGCATCGGGGCCCCGGTAACCGAATTCGCAAAATTCAGGCTCGGTGGGCGAAGCCTTGCGGCCCTTTATACTTTTCGTAGAACTAGGGCACGTCTTGGCCATCCGTCGTACTCTTCGCTTAGATACTGCGCATGAAGATCACGAAAATCGAAACGCACGTCTGCCACGCTCGGATGCGCAACTGGGTGTTCGTCAAAGTGCTCACCGATCAGCCGGGCTTGTGGGGCTGGGGCGAAGCCACATTGGAATGGCACACCCGGGCGATCACGGGCGCCATCGACGATCTGGCCACGCTCATCGTCGGCGAAGATCCCACGCGCATCGAACACCTGTGGCAGATGATGCATCGTCAGCATTTCTGGCACGGCAACGGCATCGTACGCGGCACGGCCGTCAGTGGCATCGACATCGCCTTGTGGGACATCGCGGGCAAGCTGCACGGCGTGCCGTGTCACAAGTTGTGGGGCGGACCGGTGCGCGACTATGTCCGCACCTATTGCCACTTGGGCGGCGGGCGAATGGAAGACTTTTACACTGTCAGCCCCGCCGACGCCGGCCGCTTTGCCGAGTTGGCCCAACGCGCTGTGGCCGACGGCTTCACCGCCTTCAAGTCGATGGCCGTGCCACCGACCATGCCGATCGAAGGCATGCGCCCGGTGCGCTATGCCGAAGCCTGCGTCCGCGCCATGCGCGAGGCGGTGGGCGAGGGCATCGACATCATGGTCGATTGCCACGCGCGGCCGTCGCCGCGAATGGGCCTGCTGATGGCCAAGGCCCTCGAGCCGTTCGGGCTCTATTGGTTCGAGGAGCCGTGCTGGCCGGAAAATATCGCGGGCCTGGCCGAGATTCAGCGGGCCGTTGTCACGCCGATCGCCACCGGCGAACGACTGGTCGGTGCGCGGGCGTTTCACGACTTGCTCTCGGCGGGCGGCTGCAGCGTGATTCAGCCCGACATCACGCACTGCGGCGGGTTGAGCGAAGCGCGGCGGATCGCGGCGTTGGCCGAGGTTCATCGCGTGGCCATGGCGCCACACAATCCACAAGGACCAGTGAGCACGGCCGCTTCGCTCGAATTCGGCTTCGCCACGCCGAGTTACGTGATTTGCGAAGCCGTGCACCTCGACGTGCCCTGGCGCCAAGACGTGGTGAGCGAGGGCTTCACCGTCGAACCCAAAGGGCGCATCGTGCGGCCCAACAATCGTCCGGGACTGGGCATCGAAATCAACGAAGCCGAGGTGAAGAAGCACCCTTTCGAGCAGGAAACGGTGCTCCGCGAGTTCTACGCCGACGGCAGCGTCGGTGACTGGTGAGCCATCACTTGGCCGCAACTTCGGCGCTATATCCCGGTGCGGCGATGAACGCCGTGACCGCCGCTCCGTCTTCGGCGTTCCAGATATGCACCTCACCGGCGAAGCTACCCGCGGCCACGCGGCCGCTGGCCGGATGATACGCGATCGCATAGGCCGCGTCGGTCAGTCCATCGTACTTCTTGAACTCCTTGAAGCCTTCGACGCGATGTTGCCGGACGGTTTTGTCGGCCGAGCAACTGAAGATCTTGTCGGCCGAGGTGGCCAGGGCCAGCACCTCGCGACCGAAACCGCCGAGCTCACCTTTCTTGGCGGCGTCTTCCGGGCTCCAGGCGTGTACCTTCTTGTCCGCGCCGGCGGAGACGACCAGCGCCCCATCCCCCGAGAAGCCGACGTCGAACACCGCATCGCCGTGGCCAGAATATGTCACCAGTGATTCACCATTGGCCGCGTTGAACAGCTTGGACGTCTTGTCGCGACTGGCCGACGCCAACTTCGCGCCGTCAGGACTCCAGGCCAAGCCGACGACCCAGTCGGCATGGTCTTCGATCAGCACTTCTTCCTTGCCGCTGGCGACGTCGTAGATCCGAATGGCGCGGTCGGCGCCGCCCGTGGCCAGCTTGGTTCCGGCGGGATTGAACACGGCGCGATAAACCACGTCGGCCGATGTCGGAAACTCCTTGACGAGCGCTCCATCGGCCGGGTTGAACAGCTTCACTTCGCCCAGTTGGCCCGGCACGCCACCCGCGACCGCCAGCAACGAGCCATCGCTGTTGTATGCCACGGAATAGACGCGCTGGGCCACGTTCTTGATGCGCCGCGCCAGCTTGCCGTCGGCCGCGTTCCAGATCGTCACTTCGTGATAGCCGCTGGCGGCAACCTCACCGCCGTCCGGACTAAAAGCGACCGCGGTCGTCGGCACCGGCCGGCGATACGTCTCCGGCGGATCGGGCTGCGCCATCGCAGGCACGATCGAGGCCAACGTCGCGTTCGGATCGGCGCCGTCGTACTTGGCCCCCTCGGCAATCCAGCGCTTGACCAGCGCAATCTGCTCGGCCGGCAAGGGATCGGCCTCCTTCGGCATCCGCAGATCGGCATCGTCCGTCGCGATCAAATTGATAACCTCGCTCTCGTCGGGCGAACCCGCAGTGATCGCCGGCGATTCCGATTCACCCGGCTTCATCAGCAAGTTGTACGTGGTGACTTGATAGCCGCCGTTCACCTCCGGCGGACCGTGGCAGGCGGCGCAGTTTTTCAGGAAAATCGGAGCGATGTCTTTGGTGAAGCTCACCGGCGCAGGCGCGTCCTGGCCGCGCGCATCGGCGCCGATTGCCGCCAACAGCAGGCCAATCGTTGCCAGGTTCAGTAGGCGAAAGTTGAACACTTCGATCACTCCGTTAGTGCTGGAACAAGAACTCGTTGGCATTGAGCAGGGCCCAACACACGTCTTCCAACCCTCGCATCCGATCGCCGGCGTTGGCGATGTGCTTGGTGGCTGTGGCCATTTCAGCCTCGCTGGCGTGGCGGCACAGCGCGGCCAGATACAACTCGTCGACGATCTCGTCGTCGGTCTTGCCCGCGGTGGCCTCGGCCCGCAACCGGTTGCCTTCGTTGCGCACCTTGCCGTGCACCAACGGGCCATTGATCATCTGCAGCGCCTGCGACAAGTTCGAATCGCTCGACCGCTCGCAGGCGCAGGCCGTCTCGCGCGCCGGCTGGCCAAAGACCTTCAGGAATTCGATGTCCACGTCCGGGCTGGGCAACTGCGTCGCCCGCGTGCCGGCGGGCAAGCCGGCGAATTTCTCGGCCACGCCGGTCACTCGGCAAATCGCGTCGAGCAACTGCTCGGCCGAGAGTAGCCGGGTATTGGCGTGCGAGAAGTACTTCACGTCGTTGGCGTTGAACTCGTTCTTCCGCGAACTGAGTTGATAAGTGCGGCTGTTGAGGATCGTGCGCATCACCCGGCGCCGATCGTAACCGTTGTTCGCGAAATCGTCGGCCAATGAAGTCAGCAGGCTGGCGCTCGACGGAGGATTCGAATCTCGGAAATCATCCACCGGCTCCACGATGCCCCGGCCGAACAAGTGTCCCCAAATGCGGTTCACTTCGACCTTTGCGAAAAACGGATTCTCAGGCTTGACCAGCCATTCCACCAGCGCGTCGCGACGGTCGCCCTCGCCCGTCAGTTCGGCCGTGCCGGTCAGCGGCAACCAGGGCTGCATTTGCTTGCCGGTGCGCGGCTGCGTGACTTCGCCGGCGCGCGCCACCCAGATCACCTGCTCCTCGGGATTCACGCCCGGCTTGCGCTGCACGCGGTTGAAGAACGCGCCGATACCGTAGTAGTTGTCCTGCGACCATCGCTCGAACGGATGGTTGTGACACTTGGCACACTGGATGCGGATGCCCAGAAACAGTTGCGAGGTGGTCTCCGTGCAGTCGTTCGTCTCCGTGGCCGTGCGATAGTAGTTGGCCGGCGGATTCTCGAACGTGCTGCCGGTGGCGGTGAGCAACTCGCGGGCAAACTGGTCGTACGGCATGTTGTCACGGAAGGCCGCCACCAGCCAGCGCTGAAACTTGTGTACGCCGCCGACGCTCACCTTGGCGTTGCGAATCCGCAGCAGGTCGCCCCACTTCAGCGCCCAAAACTGCGCAAACTCCGGACGCTCCAGCAATCCATCGATCAGCGTGGCGCGTTTTTGCGGATCGGCATCCGCCAGAAACGCCGCCGTCTCCGCCGGCTCGGGCAAAATGCCGATCACGTCCAGATACACCCGCCGCACGAATTCCTCGTCGGTGCACAAGTCGCTCGGCAGAATCTGCAACTGATCGAGCTTCTTGAAGGCGTGGTGATCGACGAAGTTGTTCTCCGGTGGACTGTTCCACTGGAAGCCGGGCACCTGCTTCAAGAACATCATCGACGAGGTTTCAATCTTGTCGAGAAATCGCGCTAGGATCGCCGCTTCGCCCCGATCGAGACCCGTGACCAATCCGTTGTTGTCGACCGTGGCCACCGCTTCGTCCGAACTGGAGAAGCACGCCAGCGCCGTGACGTCGCGGATCGAGCCGTCGGAGAAATGCGCGAGCGCCACGACCTGCTGCGTGTGGGCCGGTCGCATCAGAATCCGCTCGGTCGGATACACTTCCAACTTGGTGCAGGTGGGCGCATCAGCCGGATCGGCCTGGCAGCCTTGCGCAATCCAGTCGCGCAGCACCGCATAGCCGGGATCGCTCTTCTTCAAGCGACGCCCACCGCCATGCGCCACTTCCATCAGCGGCTTGCGCAAAAGCAGGCTGGTTTCGGGCTCGTAAAGATTGGTGCGGCGATTGAAGGCCTCGCGCACCAGGGTCTCGATGTCGAGCGCCGAATCATAGGCCCGCAGCGACATGCGGAATCCGCCCTTGCCGCTGGGCGATCCGTGGCAAGCGCCCATGTTGCAGCCCTGCTTCGAAAGCACGGCCAGCGTGCCGTATTGGAACGACACCGGAGCGGCCGACTCCTGGTTGCTCACTTCCACGGCCACGCTTTGCTCGTGACCGCCCACGCTGACGATGATGCCCGTCGTGCCGTTGCCCGTCGGATGCACGATGGCGCTCTCGACGGTGGCCACTTTTTCGTCTTGCGAAACGGCCTGCGCCACGCTGGTCAGATCCTGCATGCTGCCATCGGCATAGTAGCCGGTGACGATCAGGTGCATCTCGCGCCCCGGCGCTGCCAGTTTGAATTGCGTCGGAAAGACTTCGATGCGGGCCGGCGTGCCGATGACGATCGACTCTTGCGCCGGCGGCGATTCGGCCGGTTTAGCGTCGGCGGCCATTGCGAACGACGGCATCGTCGCCACGCTCACGAGCGTCATCGCCAACATTCGCCCGGCGTGCCGTTTCCATGCTTGCCAGTTCATCGAATCACTCCCTGGGTACGAGTCACCGAGGTGGGAACGAGATTAAGGTTTGTTGACTTCGATCGCCACGGGGGGCGATTCGGCCGTAAAGTCCCCGCTAGCTACTTTCGTCGTCCCCGCTACGACGACGTTTTCGAGTTTACCTGGGGGAACCGCTTCGGCCGCCGATAGCTCGATGTTCACCTTGTCTTGTGCATCGACGAGCACCAATTCCGCCGGCGCGAACAATCCCGCCGGCAGATTCTTCCAAGCCAGCTTCACCAGGCGCTTGTGCGCCGGCGCAATGCTGGTGGCCAACTGGCCGTCGGTCTCGTCCAGCCGCCAATAGGCCAGCGGCTGGTCTTGCAAAATCGCGTCGCACGCGGGTGTGGCGGCCTTGGCCGCATTGAAATGCGCCTGCACCTTCTCGGGCGGCAGCGCGCTGTCGAAAACCACCACTTCATCGAGCCGGCCTTGAAATGGTCCATAACCGTCGCTGCGCGTGCCAAGCGTGATCTGGTTGGCGTCGTAGTTCTTGGCCAACGTGGTTTGAATCTCAGGGTTGGCCGTTTCGCCGTTGAGATAGACTGTCACCCGGTCGCCAGCGCGGACCAAGGCCACGTGATGCCAGGCGTTGATCGATAGCGTGGTGCGTCCGGCGATCAGCGCCTCGCCGTTGTAGAAGAACAGCTTGTCGCGTGGCGAGCTCTCGACGCCGCCAATGCCCAAATGGTCGCCGGGCTGCGCGTTCGCAGCGTTGGGCGTACCCGGTCGGCTGAACACATAGCCGGAGATGGCCGGTGAGTTGGCCTGCGAAAGATCGCGCGCGTTGAAGAGCCACAGTTCAAGCGTATAGTCGCCCGCGGCGGCCAGCGGCAGCGACGCGGTCAATCGATCGTCGCCGGGCCCCTTGTCGATGCCCGAGAAGCTGGCCGCTTTGTTGTCACCCTCGAAGCCGGCAAACTCCGCAGCGCGAGGCCCTTCGCCGCCGCGCGTCACGCCGCTCTCATAGATTGCCGTAGCAGCCAGCGGCGCCAACTCGCCGGTAAATGAGAGCGTGCCCGCCTGCTTACCGCCGACAGGCAACGCGCCGGCCGGAGCAAATGCGATGGCGATGGGCGGTCCTTCGAGCGTCACCTGGTCAACGACGAAGCGCTGCGGCTGGTCCTGAAACGAAGCCGAGCCGACCAGCTTGATTGCGTGCTTGCCCGGCGGAATCGCCGCTGCGCTGGCCAATTCGACCGCGACTTCGGTCTGTCCCTTGGCGATGGCAGCCGGTTTGGCAGTCACTCCTGCGGGCAATCCCTCGAGCGCCACATTGACCGCTTCCTCAAAACCGCCCGTGCGGGTCACTTGCACTTTAACACTGCCGGTAGCGCCCGCCGTCAGCAGCGGCACCAGCGGCGTGGCCGCGGCCACTTGGAAGAACTGCGGGAAGACCGGGCCGACACCCAACGCCAGCTCGCCGTCGAGCGCGGCCGGCGGAAACGGCAAGCCGTTGAGCGCCCCGCGCAGGGCGTCCAGCGTGCTGGCCGTGGTGCTAAAATCCGTCTCACCAATCTT
>JBBDYK010000379.1:0-9137 GCA_040901665.1 Pirellulales bacterium
CGGGCAAGTAATCCAGATCCAAGGTCTCACCCTTGGACAGCGCGATGCCGCGGCGGATCACATTCTGCAACTCGCGGACGTTGCCGGGCCAGCGATAGTGGGCCAACACCTGGTAGGCCTCGGGCGAGAGTCCCTTGAGCGAGCGCCCCATCTCGCGGCCGTACCGCAGCACCATGTTTTCCGCCAGCAGGCCGATATCGTCGCCCCGCTCTCGCAATGGAGGCAAATCGATTCGCACCACGTTGATGCGATAGTACAGATCCTGGCGAAACTGCTGCTGGCGGATCATGTCGTCGAGATTGCGGGCCGTGGCGGCCACGATCCGCACGTCGACGTCGATCTCCTCGCGGCCGCCCACGCGGCGGATCTTGCGCTCTTGCAACGTGCGCAATAGCTTGGCTTGCAAGAGCAGCGGCAGCTCGCCCAGCTCATCGAGAAAGAACGTGCCGCCGTCGGCAAACTCCAACAATCCGATGCGGCGATTGTCGGCGCCCGTGAACGAACCCTTTTCGTGGCCGAAGAATTCGCTTTCCAGCAAGCTTTCGGGAATGGCCCCGCAATCCACCGGCACGAACGGCCTCTGGGCGCGGCGGCTACGCAGATGGATGCTGCGAGCGACCAGCTCCTTGCCCGTCCCCGTCTCGCCGACCACCAGCACGTCGACGTCGGAATTGGCAACCTGGTCGATGGTGTCAAACACCTTTTGCATCGCCGGGCAGCCGCCCAACATGTCGTCGAACAGGTAGGGCTGCTCGATCTGCCGGCGAAGCAGCTCGTACTCGGCCTCCAGCCGTCGCTCGCCCAACAGTCGGGCGGCGCTGGCCACCAAGACCTCGGTGTCGAGCGGCTTGGGAAGATAGTCGCCGGCGCCCAGCCGCAGGCTGGCAGTGGCCGAGTCGACATCAGGCGCCGCGGTGACGACGATCATCGGCAACTCGGCGTCGAGCGTGCGCGCCGCGCGCAGCAGATCGAGCCCGGCGCCGTTGGAATCGAGTCCGGCGATGAGCAGATCGACCGAGCCGGAGCGAAGCTGCACGTCGGCGGCGGCGGCCGAAGGCACGAAGCACAATTCGGGCGAGTCGAGCTTTGCCAGGGCCGATCGATAGCGCCGCTGTTCGGCCGGGTCCGCTTCGACAATGAGAATGTGCGGCTTCTTCATGACGGATCCAGCATGGCGGCCCGCACGGCAGAATGCCGAACGTTGGAGGCCGCAAACCCCACCGCTTACCCGCGTGGTCCGCCCGAACCGTACGCACCCGTTAGCTTCGCACCAGCAGGCCGTCTTCGTCAATCGCTGGGTCACCCAAAAACGGCTCCGGCGGGCCGATATTCGGGCGGGGTGCAACGCCCAAAATGTTGGTTTATACTAGGGCCGAGGCCGGAGTCGCCGCGAACCTCTGGCCCGCATTCCCACCCGAAGCTTCCCCCGAAACTCTCTTCCCCTTGCGCGAGGCGCCCACACCAATGAAACTGTTACGGCTGACACTCCACACGGTCGTCGCCTGGTCCCTGGTCATCTGCACAACGGCCACGGTCGTATCGGCCGACGAGACGTCGGCAGCCAATCGCTACAAGCCGCTTCCCGGCTTTCGCGTGGAAGAGGTCGTGTTGCCCGAGAGCACCGGATCGCTGGTGGCCATGGCCTTCGACGAGCAAGGACGGATCATCGCCTCGCGCGAGCGGGGTCCATTGTTGTTGATTGCCGACAAGGACGGCGACGGCAAGTTCGAGTCGGTCACCACGTATTGCGATAAAGTGGAAAACTGCCAGGGGATTCTGGCCTGGGGCGACCACGTGTTCGCCGTGGGCCAAGGGCCGTCCGACACGGCCTTCTATCGCCTCTGGGACACCGACAACAACGGCGAAGCCGACAAGGTGGAAACCCTCTTCAAGTTCAAGGGCGGCATGGGCGAACACGGTCCGCACGCGCCGGTGCTCGGGCCGGATGGGTTGATCTACCTGATGATCGGCAACCACACCTTCGTCGAGCCCGCCGTGGCCGACACCAGCCCACACCATCATTTCTATGACGGCGAGCTGTTTGATCCCAAATACGAGGACGCCAACGGTCACGCCTCGGGCATCAAAGCGCCGGGCGGCTCGGTGGTGCGCACCGACACCAACGGCAGCTTCATCGAGCTGTTCCTGGGCGGGTTTCGCAACGCTTACGACCATGCCTTCAATCGCGACGGTGAACTGTTCACCTTCGACTCGGACATGGAATGGGACGTAGCCTTGCCCTGGTACCGCCCGACGCGGGTCAATCATTTGATTCCCGGCGCGGAATTCGGCTGGCGCTCTGGCTGGTCGAAGTGGCCGAACTATTTTGTCGACAGCCTGCCCGAAACGCTCGATATCGGCCGCGGCTCGCCGACCGGCGTCGTGTTCTACGACCACGAACGCTTTCCCGAAAAGTATCGCGGCGCATTGTTCATGTGCGACTGGTCGCAAGGGCGCGTGCTGGCCGTCACGCTCGATCCGATCGCGGGCACCTACCAGGGACAGAGCGAGATTTTTCTGGAGGGTCAGCCGCTGAACTGCTCGGACATCGACGTCGGGCCCGACGGTTGGCTATACATCGCGGTCGGCGGACGCAACACGGCCGGCTCGATCTTGCGCGTCGTGGCCGATAATGCTCCGGCAGTGAATACCGCCGGACGGCAGGGCATCGCCAAAGCGATTCGTCAGCCGCAACTCACCAGCGCCTGGGCTCGCCGGGCAGCGCGCGACGTAAAACAAGAGCTCGGCGACCAGTGGGGCCCGAGCCTTGTGGCCGTGGCGGTGAACGACAAGGCGGCCAGCGGTGATCGCACACGGGCGCTCGATCTGATGCAGCTCTACGGCCCGGCGCCGAGCAATGCGTTGCTGGTTCAGCTCTCCGCTGACAGCGATGCGAAGGTGCGCGCCAAGGCAACGTACCTGCTTGGCATCCACACCAGCCCGGCATCCAACGAGCGGCTGATCGGCTTGCTCGGCGATGAAGATCCGATCGTGCGTCGCCGGGCGTGCGAGGCGCTGGTTCGTGCACGGCACGTCGCGCCGGTGGACAAGCTGCTGTCGATCATGGCCGAGCCGCATCCGTTCGTCTCCTGGGCCGCGCGGAGCGCGCTGGAGCAAGTGCCCAAAGACCAATGGCAGGGCCAAGTGCTCGCCAGCGACAACCCGCGCGTGTTCATCACAGGATCTGTGGCGCTGGTGGTGCTCGGCGCCGATCGAGAGACGTCGCGGGCGATTTTGGAACGGTCGGGCCAGTGGTTGAACAAGCCGCTGGGCGACGACGACGTGCTGGACGTGCTGCGCGTCGTGGAGTTGGCGATTTACCGAGGCGAGTTCCAGGGCCAGGAGTTGGTCGCCCTGCGCGAACAAATATCCGGCCGCTTTCCCACGGGCGACTATCGCTTGATTCGCGAGTTGGTTCGCACGCTGGTGATGCTGCAGGATCCCTCGCTCGCGCCGCGACTGGTCAAGCATTTGGCCAGCAGTGCGCCGATGGAAGAGCGCATTCAGGCTGCGATGCTGGCCCGGTTCTTGACCGTCGGCTGGACGCCCGAGCTGCGCGGGCAATTGCTCGACTTTTTTGCCCTGGCCCGCGCGATGGAAGGCGGCGGCAACAGCTATCGCGGCTATCTGGCCAATGGAGCCAACGACGTGCTCAAGGTGATGCCGCCCGCGGAGCAACTGGCCCGCATCCAGGACGGCGCGAAGGATCCGGCGTCGGCCTTGAGCATCGTGCTAAGCCTGTCGGGCGACTTGAGCGGCGAGCAAGTGGCGGCCCTGTGTGCACTGGACCAACAACTGGCAGCGGACAGTTCGGGCGTGGCTCGCGAGCTTGCCAAAGCATGCCTCGTGGCTCTAGGACACGGCGACGATGTGGCCGCGGATTACCTGGGCCAGGTGTTCGACGCCGCGCCGGAACGACGGCCGGAAGCGGCGCAAGCCTTGGCCACGTTCGTATTGCGCAAGAACAAACGCACGGCCGATCGCGAGCGGTTGGTGCGCTCGCTCACCGTGGTCGATGGCGCGACGGCGCGGGAAGTGTTGCGAGCGTTGGGCCGCTTTCCGCAGCGCAACGAGAGCCCGCAAGACTTGCGGCAGGTGATCCTGCACGGCCTGAAGCTGGGTGACAATGGCGGACGCGACGCCGTGGTGCTGTTGTCGCGTTGGACGGGCGAGACGATCGTGGAGCCGCGCGGACCGTGGCAAGAGGGCTTGGCCGCCTGGCAAAAGTGGTTCGTCGAGAAGCATCCCAACCAGCCGGAGCCAGTGCCGCCCGTCGAACCCCAGGGAACCAAATGGTCGTTCGCCCAGTTGCACGAGTTCCTCAGCAGCGAGTCGGGGCACAGCGGCAGCGCCGAGCGAGGCGCGCTGGTGTTCGAGAAAGCGCAATGCGTCAAGTGCCATCGCTTCGGCACGCGCGGCGAAGGCATCGGCCCCGATCTGTCGAAGGTCTCCAGCCGCTTCCAGCGCAAAGAGATCATCGAGTCGGTCGTGTTCCCTTCGCAAGTGATCTCCGACCAGTTCGCCGCCAAAACCGTCGTCACCGCAGACGGCAAGAGCTTTACCGGTCTGGTTGGAGAGACGAGCGATGGAGTGGTGGTGTTGCAGGCGAACACCGAAAAGGCCGCGGTCCCCAAGGCCGAGATCGAACAAATCGTGCCGAGCAAGATGTCGGCCATGCCCGACGGATTGTTCAATAACCTTTCCTTGGAGGAGATCGCCGATTTGTTCGCGTATATGGCCAATGCGCCGGCGGAGCAATAGTTTTCCGATCCACGCGATAACCAACAGGAGCCATGGCATGCGGCAGGTATCGACGCTGTTCGGACGGTTGACGCTGGCAATAGTCTGCTGTGGGATGGGCGCCGTGTTGCTGACGGCGGTCGCCCGTTCGGCCCAGAAGGCCGCCAGCGCCAAGATTCCGCTGGAAGTGCGCTGGGAAGTCGTCGACAGCGGCGGCGATGGGACAACGACCCGAGCCGAGCTGCGCGAGCTTGTTCCCCAGGAAACGGCCATCTTGATCTGCGACACTTGGAACAAGCACTGGTGCAAGAGCGCCACGTATCGTTGCGACATCCTGGCCCAGAAGATGGCGCCGATCATCGAGCACGCGCGATCGCAGGGCGTACACATCATTCACGCGCCGTCCGACACGCTCGATTTCTACAAGGAGCATCCGGCCCGCAAGCGCGCGTTGGCGGCGAAACCGGCCGAGCCCCCCTCGCCGATCGGCGGCTGGTGCTCGTTGCAACCCGACGTGGAAGGCCAACTGCCGATCGACGACTCGGACGGCGGCTGCGATTGCCAGCCGCAGTGCAAGCAGGGCAACGCCTGGTCGCGGCAACATCCGGCCATTCGCATCGATGATGCGGACATCATTAGCGACAACGGCCAGGAGGTGTACAACTATCTCCAGCAGCACGGCGTCAAGAACATCGTCTATATGGGCGTGCACACCAACATGTGCGTGCTCGGGCGCTCGTTCGGCATTCGCCAGATGTCGAAGCTCGGCTTCAAGACCTGCCTCGTGCGCGACTTGACCGACACGATGTACAACCCACGCATGCGGCCGTTCGTGAATCACGACAAAGGGACCGAGTTGGTCGTGAAGCACGTCGAGCGGCACTGGTGCCCGACGACGACCAGCGTCTCCTTGGCCCAAGGGCTGGAGTAATGGCCCGCAGGTGGCGCAATCGCTGTTGCATGCGCCCCTTGGGCATCGGCTGGCTACTCGGCGCGGCGTGGATGATAGCTCTGGGTCTCCCCTGCCCTGGCGTCTGGCTGGCAGCGCAAGTCGTCGACGAACAAGAACTCGACGACGAGAATCCATATCGGCCCGGTGTCGTGGCGCGATACTCGGGCAACGATGCCGCTCTGCACGCGCGGCTGGAAGAGCTGATCCAGATATCGCCCAGCGACGGCGCACCGGATCGGCGCATTGCGCCAGGCCCCTTCCGCGCGACCTACGATGCGCAGTTGTTGGTGCAAGCACCCGGCGTGCATCGCCTGCGCGTCTACGCGGCCGGCCGAGTGCGCGTGAAGCTGGCCGACAAGCTGGTCCTCGATGCAGTATCGACCGAGCCCGGCTGGCTGGCGGCGGAGCCGATTGAGCTGTCATTTGGATTTCATCCACTGCGGGTGGAATACGTCAGCGAGCAGGAACCGGCGCGACTGTCGGTCTGCTGGGAAGGTCCGGGCTTTGCGCTCGAACCATTGGCCGCACGCTGGTTGTTTCACGAGGCGGGCGCCACGCCGGACGGAGCATTCGAGCGCGGACAGCAGTTGACGCGCGCGCTGCGCTGCGCGGCGTGTCACGACATACCGGGCGAGAGACAACCGCTGCCGGCGCCGGCGCTCGATCATTTGGCGGACAACCTATCGCGAGCCTGGATCGAGGAACGACTGTCCGCCGCAACTGACGATGCGCACGAAGCCGCCGACGGCATGGCGTCGTCTCGCAACATGCCGCACTTTGCCCTTGCGCCCGATGACGCCGCGGCAGTGGCCGACTACTTGATTGCCGCTGCGCTGCCCGACGAGCCGTTGTCAAACGATCGGCTCAAGGAGCTTGAAACGATACGACCGTCTGCCGAGGACAAGACGAATTCGAAGCAGTCAGCCGAGAAGCCGAGCGCGGCGGCCGGAGCTGCACTGTTCAATACCGTGGGCTGCCTGGCTTGTCATCGTGTCGGCAAGGTAGGGAGTGATGGGCTATTTGGTGGCGGCGATCTGACGTCGATCGCCAGTAAGCGTCCGCCAGGGTTCTTTGCGCGCTGGTTGGCGCATCCAGAGCATATCAATCGCCAGCATCGGATGCCGGTGTTTGCGCTTTCGGAATTGGAACGCGACAGTCTCTCGCTGTACTTGCAGACCCTGGGCAAACGAGCAGTGGACGAGACGGCGATCGATGCGGAAAGTTCGTCGCGGGGCGCGGCGATTGTGAAGGCCGAGCGCTGTGGCGCATGTCACGTGCTGCCGAGCGCGTCGCCGGCGACAGTGCGGTTGCCGCTCGATACCGGCGCGCTAGAGCATGCGACGAACACTTGCCTGCTGGAGCCGGACGCGAAGCATCAGCGTCCCGGTTATCGCTTGCCCGAGCGGGATCGCCAGGCGATTGCGACGTACATTCGACAACTACACCCGCGTGGGGCGGACGGAATCTCCGGGCGCGACGTGCTGGCAGAGCGAAATTGCCTGGCCTGTCATGCGCGCGGACACGCGCCGGGGCTGGCCGCAATTTTGCCCGACGTCGCGGCCACCGACGAATCGTTGGCGACGGTATTGCCGCTGCTGCGCGCGCCGTCGCTGGTCGGCGTGGGGGACAAGTTGCGCGATGAGGCACTGGCCGCCTCGATCTCTCGATCGAGCGCGCCGCGGCAAACGTGGCTGCGCGTGCGGATGCCGAGCTTCCCGCTCGACAAAGCGGACTCGGCGGCGCTGGTGCGGCATTTCATCGAGGCTGATCGCATTCCGCCCCAACACGAGGTCGATGCACCGGAAGCGCCCCTCGCCCACGACTCGGCAATCGAAGGGGCCGGCGCGCGGCTGGTGACGGCCGACGGCTTCGGTTGCACGAGTTGTCACGCGATCGGCGCGTGGACGCCGCAAAAAGTGGCGCCGGGCTCGGAGGGCGCCTCCCTGTCACTTCTGGGAGATCGCGTGCGGCGCCCGTGGTTCGACCGCTGGGTGCGCAATCCTGTGCGTATCGTGCCCGACATGGAAATGCCGGCCATCGTCAAGCCAATCCGCGGCGTGCTGGGCGAGCAACTCGACCGGCAGATCGCGTCGATCTGGTACGTGCTCGATCGGCCGGGGTTCACGCCGCCGGCGCCCAACGCATTGCGCGTGGTCCGGCAGTCGAACTTGCCGGGCGACGACCCGCGCGCCGCCGTGCTCACCGATGTGATCGAGGTGGGCGACGTGCCGTTCGCCAAGCCCTTGGTGATCGGACTGGCCAACCGGCACAACGTGCTTTACGACCTGGCCACCGGCCGTTTGGCCGCCTGGTGGACGGGCGACACTGCCCGGCAACAGACGCGCGGCAAGACCTGGTTTTGGGAGGCCGGCGTGCCGCAGCTTCTGGGTGTGAACAAACACGAGCCGGGCGACGATGTGTGCGAGCTGGTGCTAATTCGCGACGGAAGGCGCTTGACGGCCCTGCCTCACCAGCAATACGTCACTGAGCTCGACACTCTGGAGCACGTCGATAGTGGGCTGGAGTTTGTCCACCGCTTGCACTTCGAGATTGGTTCGCAAACACACGCGGTGAACCTGACGCAGCGATTCGTCGCCCTGCCGGCCAGCGCATCGGGCAACGATTCGGGATTCCGCCGCCGCGTGCGCATCGAGTCGCTGCCCCGCGACGCGCAGGGCGAATGGCTCGCGTTGCCCGGCGACGTGACGATCGACGATGATGGTCGAAGTGCCACGCTTACCGGCAAAGGGGCCTCATTGCGAGTCTCGCTCGTGGAACCGGCAGCGATCCGCCTGCAGCATTCCGAGCGCGGAGCCGTGATCGCGTTCAACGGCGATGCAGGGCCGTTCCTCTGCGAATTGGAATACCGGGCCGCGTTGGCCGTCGACCAATTCGCGCCACTGCCTGTGGTGGATCGCAGTTTGCAAAAGATTCAGCTCGACGTGGTGCCCGGCTTTGAGGCCGTGCGGCTGCCGCTGGACGATCGGTGCATGCCGACGGGGTTGGCGTGGCAGGCGGATGGCACGCTGATCGTGGCGTCGTTGGAGGGGCGCGTGTGGTTGGCGCGCGACACGGATGGCGACGAACTGGAAGACTCCATTGAGCCGTTTAGCGACGATCTGGCGGCGCCTTACGGCGTGGCCGCGGCAGGCAATGCCATCGACGTGCTCACCAAGGTTGGCCTGCTGCGGCTTTTCGACAACGACGGCGACGGACGCGCGGATCGAACCCAACAGATCGCCTCCGGCTGGGGACACACGCCCGATTATCACGATTGGGCCGTGGGCCTGGAGCGCGATGCCGAAGGAAACTACTATATCGCCCTGCCCTGCGAGCAAGACAACCGCTCGGAGGCGGCCGCCCACCTGCGCGGCCGCGCGCTGCGACTGGTGCCGCGGACCGCAACCGGCGACGATCCGCGGTTGTATGCCATCGAAGAGATCTG
>JBBDYK010000379.1:9147-10301 GCA_040901665.1 Pirellulales bacterium
CCACGGGAGACTTGTTCGCCACGGACAACCAGGGCAACTACAACCCGTTCAATGAGTTGAATCACTTGCAACCGGGCAAGCGCTACGGGTTTATCAACAGCCTTGAGACGAAGCACGGCCTGAAGCCGGCGCCGACTGCACCGGCAATTGACATACCGCATCCCTGGACGCGGAGCGTCAACGGATTGTGTTTCCTGCACGTGCCCGGCGAAGGCGAAGCCGCGGCGCGCGAGCGATTTGGCGCGTTCGCCGGCCACCTGGTCGGTTGCGAATACGACACGCGGCGGCTCGTGCGAATGAGCCTGGAGCAAGTCGACGGGCAATATCAGGGCGCGGTCTATCCAATGTCGCGCGAGCCGGCCCCGAGCGACGAAACGCTGGAGGGCCCCGTGAGTTGTGCAGTTTCGCCAGTGGGCGACCTGTACATCGGCAACCTGCGCGACAGTGGCTGGGGCGCCGGCTCGAACACCGGCTCCATCGTGCGGCTGCGGCGGCAAGGCGATCCGCCGCCCGGCATCGCCGAGGTGCGCACGCGGCCGGGCGGATTCACGATCGCATTCACGCAGCCGATCGATCGCTCGCGAGCAAGCGACGCGGCCAATTATGCAGTTTCGTCGTACCGACGGATCTCGACGCCCGCTTATGGCGGAGAGGACGTCGATCGGCGAATTGAATCGATCAAACTAGTGCGCGTAGCCGATGATGGCCGCAGCGTGGACATCGATTTGCCCGAGCTGCGCGAAGGTTTCGTGTACGAATTCCACTTGCGCGAGCTAACGCCGGGTGACACGTTCTTTCCCGCCGAGGCGTATTACACGCTACGAAAGCAGCGCAGCGGCTAGCGCCATTGGACCATCGATTGTGGATTCGACCTCACCACCTCACACCTGGCTAGTCAGTAACCGGTAGTTCATGTTCGACTTGCTCATTGAAAACGGAACGCTCATCGACGGAACGGGTTCGGCTGCGCGCCTGGCCGACTTGGCGGTTAGCGGCGAGCGCATCGTGGCCGTCGGCGACTTGGCGGGGCAGCCCGCGCGGCGGACAATCGACGCGCAAGGGCTCGTCGTGGCTCCCGGCTTCATTGACGTGCACAATCATTCGGACGGCTGGCTGCTCAAACGCGCCAACTTCGTGCCGAAGACCAGCCAGGG
>JBBDYK010000380.1:0-10229 GCA_040901665.1 Pirellulales bacterium
AGGCGGAAGCGCACGCGAGCAGCGAGGTTAGCGACGCTGTCGAGTGGAACGCTAGCGTGACGTTACAGCAATGCTGTGAGCCATAACGCGCGTGGCGTTGTGCCATCTTGGCAGTTTGCTGCTCACCCCAAGTGCGCGTTTTGCAGTCGCGCGATATTGCTGGCGGTGGTAGCTGTCGGGCTGCGGGAAGTTGACTTGGAAGAGGCTTCGACTTCCCCACAAAAAGTGGGCGCTTGGTTAGTGGTGGTTGGTGATTCGTGGAGCGGCTGCGCCGCGATGGTTTGTTGGATTTGGGGGAGACGAGGCCCCTCTCCCCCAAGCCCTCTCTACCCTCTTCTCGGTTCCGGCCGCGATGGATGGTGTCGGGTGTTTGGTAGTCGAGCGCCGAGTGACGACGCTGGCGGTGATAGAACACTTCGATGCACTCGAACAGCGAACGCAGCGCCGTGCGTGGCGTAGTGTTCGTGATGCACCAGCGCCTTCTTGATGGTGGCCACCAGCGATTCGGTCGGAGCGTTATCCCAACAATTGGCCTTGCGGCTCATGCTGCACACATTCCCATGCCGGGCCAACAGGGCTTGGAAGCGATCGCTGGCGTACTGTACGCGGAAGGGGCTGAGAAATCAGCGCGGGCTGACCTCTTGCGCTTTCCGGCTACGTGGGAAGAAACGTCCCACGCGCGCCTACCTGGCGCGTGACGCTGTCAGGGATTGGGCGGCGAGGTGGCGATCAGCACGACCAGGCATTCGGTGCCGGTGTTCTCGATGCCGTGCTCGCACCACGGGGGCAAATGGACGAAGTCGCCTTTGGCGACGTCGCGCTGGAAGTTGGCGAAGGTCATCCGCCCACGGCCTTCCAGGATGACATAGGTTTCTTCCGTCTCGTGCGAGCCGGGCGTGAGGATGGCGTGCGGCGGCACGTAGAACATCACCAGGCCCATGTTCTTGCTGGGCGCCTTGGGATTGACCGGATGCACCACGCGCACGCCGACGCCGTGGCAGTTGGGATACGCCACGGGGACTCCGTCCTGCACGGTGACGATCAACGGATCGACCGCATGGTCCGGCTTGGGAATCGTGGGCGGCTTGTCGGGAGCGTAGCCTTTGAACGGAGTGATGCGAGCCATGGCGGTGCGATTGCGAGAGGGTTGGGATGGATGGTTTTGCAGCGTGGACGAGCCGTCGAGTTTATCGTCGGCGAGGGGCGGCGTCCAACGGGGATGCGAAACGCGGGTGCGGCAGTGATGCGGGCGCTCGCTGCCCTGGAAAGGCTGCGCTGTCGGACGACACATGAGGTGGGCGAATAATTCGCCGATTCGCGGGCGTCCGTTAGAATGGTGCGGCGACGGTGTAGTTGACCGTCGACTGTCCGAGTGCGACTCCGCTGGGGATGGTCACCAGCCGGGACATTCGATGACCGTCGATCGTTACGATCAGTTCACCCTCGGAGCCGGGCGGCAGCTCGCACGATACCGCGAGAGTGAGCGATCGGTCATTGGTTTTGGCGAGGCGGAAGCGATGGCCGCGCACGACCAAGAAACCTTCAACGCTGGCCGAGTACCCGTCTTCGTGATGCCTGCCCATGACTGACGCTCCTGATCGAATTCGGCAGTATCTTAGCTTACGAGGATTGTTACACCTAACTAGGTTAGCCCCATGAGCGAAGGCCCGGAACTCTTGGCAATAAAACGCATCTCGAACCATTTGCTGCATTTGGGAGGAGAGCAGCACAGCGGGTGGCTGCCGCCCGGCGCAGCGATACCTCCTCCTACGCCAGAACTTGACGTTCTGGTGGATTTGGAGATTCAGTTCGACGGGGGAGGCTACTTGGTGATCTGCCAGGCCCAAGATGGATCGTTTTGTTGGGATCACTGGTATGAATCTCTCGACGATGCCGTAACGGGCGCTGTCGAAAACTACGGAGTCGATGCTCATCATTGGCAATCGGTTAGTAGCGATACGTGATTCCTTGTTGACGCAGCGCCATAGTTTCGTTGACCGTACGTTTTGACTTTAGGAGCTTGCCCATCGTGAGCGATGGCCCTGCCAAATCTCAGTTCACTCTTCGCACGCTGCTGGCAGTCGTCGCATTGGCGTCTATTCTGCTCGCACTTTGGAGGGTGTACGGGGCGCGATTCGGCATGCTTGCTCTCGGTTTTTGGGCGCCTGCGGTTCTCATTCTGTCGTGGCTGGACCGACGGCGCGCGAGGCGAGATCGGACTTCAGACTGACTGGCTACCCCTTTCCCCCGCCAATTTGCATTCCCCCTTGGCGCAAACGTATCATTACGGCTTGTCCTGCCACGATCATGAACTCATCCTGCCGTTGGGTCTTTCTTTGAGGAAGGTTTTCGCGATGAAGCTGTCTCTTGCCGCTCGTGCGTCGCTTGGATTGTTCTTGCTGTTGGGTTTGTTGTTTGCTGGCGGCGCGGCCAGCGCGCAGACGGTGTTTCCGTCGCCGGATTGGTTGGTGGCCCAGCCGGCGACGCAGTCGATGTCGGCCGAGGGATTGGCCAAGGTCGGGCAGTGGCTGAAGGACAGCGGCGCGAAGGCCGGCCTGGTCGTGCGGCACGGTCAGATCGTGGGCGAATGGTATTTCGACGATGCCACGCCCGCGAGCAAGTATCTGGTGTATTCGACGTCGAAGTCGTTTGCCAGCACGGCGGCGGGGCTGGCGATTGCCGACGGCAAGCTGACCTTGGACAGCAAGCTGGGCGAGTTCTTTCCCAAGGCCGAGCCGGCGCTCAAGCGCGAGATCACCGTGCGGCAACTGTTGTCGATGACTTCGGGCGCGCACAGCGACAACTCGATTTTGCAGCGCGAGGATCTGTTCGACTATGTGCTCAACGAGCTGCCGATGGATTTCACGCCCGGCGAAAAGTGGGAGTACAACAACTCGGGCTTGTCGCTGTTGGGCCCGATGATCGAGAAGGCGACCGGCAAGAACCTGGCGCAGCTTCTCGATGAGCAAGTGTTCGAAAAGATCGGCATCGCGAAGGAGGATTGGAGCTGGGACGATCGCGACGGCAAGCCACTGCCCTACTCCGGCTTGCACATCACGGCACGAGGGCTGGCGCGTTTTGGATTGCTGGCTTTGAACAAGGGGCAGTGGAAAGGGAAGAAGCTGATCTCGTCCGACTGGATGCGCGAAGCGACACACACTTCGCAGGAATTGAACAAGAGCTACGGCTACTTGTGGTGGAACAACAGCACCGGCGCCTGGAAGGGCGCGCCCTCGGACGCCTTTGCCGCGATGGGGAAGTTCGGCAACAGCATGCTGATGGTTCCGAGCCTGGACTTGATCGTGCTGCGGCAGATTGGCGACGATTCGGGCAACCAGCGGGACGCGAAGCTGGAAGAGCTTTTTGCGTTGGCCAGCGCCGCGGTGACCGACGCCAGCCCTTCGTCGCAGGTGGCTGACACGCCCAGCGACTTGGAAGTGGAGAAGACGTTCACGAACTTCCGCATCCAGCGGCCCATCCTGCTGACGCACGCGGGCGATGGATCGAACCGGGTGTTCATTCCCTCGCAGTTGGGCAAGATATACGTGCTGCCGAACGATCCGTCGGTCGAAGAGCCCGAGCTGTTCATGGATATCTCGGATCGCGTGGTGTATGAGGACAAGCAGAACGAGAAGGGATTGCTGGGGATGGCGTTCCATCCGAAATATCGCGAGAACGGCGAGTTCTTCGTGTACTACACGCCGACCGGCACGAAGCCGCACGCCACGGCCGTGTCGCGATTCCGGGTGTCGAAGGACGACCCGAACAAGGCCGATCCCAACTCGGAAGAGCGGCTGCTGGTGGTCGAGCAGCCGTTTTGGAATCACGAAGGAGGGACCGTCGTCTTCGGCCCCGACGGCTATCTGTACATCGCGCTGGGAGACGGCGGGCTGGCCAACGATCCGTATAAGAACGGCCAGAACCTGAACGCGCTGTTGGGCAAGATCCTGCGGATCGACGTGGATCACAAGGACGAAGGCAAACCGTACGCGATTCCCAAGGACAATCCCTTCGTAGGCCAGGATGGCAAGCGGGGCGAGATTTGGGCATACGGCATGCGCAATCCGTGGCGGATCGCCTTCGACCGCGAGACCGGCACGCTGTGGTGCGGAGACGTGGGGCAAGACCTTTGGGAAGAGATCGATCTGATCGTTAAAGGGGGCAACTACGGCTGGAACAAGCGCGAAGGCTTTCATAAGTTCGGCGCCGCCGGCGCGGAAGCCAGCGCAGAGTTCGTCGAGCCCATCTGGGAATATCACCACGAAACGGGCAAGTCGATCACCGGCGGTCACGTCTATCGCGGCAAGAAGTTTCCGGAGCTGGTCGGCTGCTATCTGTACGCCGACTATGTGAGCGGCAAAGTGTGGGCGCTAAAGTACGACGAAGCGAGCAAGAAGGTGCTGGCCAACTATACGATCAGCGGCAACATCATGCCCATCATGTCGTTCGGAGAGGACGAGCAAGGCGAGTCGTACTATACGACGGACACGGGCTCGATTTTTACGTTTAAGAAGAAGTAGGCGGGAGGCGGGAGACTCGCGGTGGTTTCAGCCATAAACGGTTAGCCCTCGGCTTTGCCGGGGGATCATTTCCGATCGCACCGGCCAACAATTCTTGAACGGGAAGAATCCCACGGCCGAGCCGCGGGCTGACCTGATGCACAGCATTCACGACTTGTCGGCGGTGGAGGGCTGGCGGCGGCGCCAGCGGCTGGACGTCGAGTGGTTGCGACGGCTGCGGAACCGGTTTTACAAGAAGCGCGGCTCGGCGGCCGAGGCGTTGGCGGAGTTGCCCGTCGGCGCGCGCGAGCGATTCGGCGGCGAGGTGTCGTTTCACGCGCTCGAGCTGGAGAGCCGGCACGACTCGGCGCTCGACGGCGCGACAAAGCTGGTGCTTCGCACGGCGCAGGGACTGTTGATCGAAACGGTCATCCTGCGGCTGGCCTCGGGGCGTACTGCGGCGTGCCTGTCGACCCAGGTGGGTTGCGCCGCGAATTGCGATTTCTGCGCCACCGGCAAGATGGGCATTGCGCGGAACCTCACGGCGGCCGAGATTCTCGACCAGCTCATCCAGGTCAACCGGCTGTTGGTGGCCGAGGGGCGCTCGGTGCGCAACGTAGTGTTCATGGGCATGGGCGAGCCCTTTCACAACGAAGGGGAGTTGCACGCCGCGCTGCGCGTGCTGACGGACGCCGGGTGCTTTCATCTGAATCCGAAACGCCTGTTGGTTTCGACCGTGGGCGTGCCCGCCGCGATGGTGCGCTGCGCCGAGCGGTTTCCGCAGGTGCGCCAGGCGCTGAGCTTGCACAGCGCCCGGCAGGAAGTGCGCGAGCGGATCATGCCGATCGCCCGGCGGCATTCGTTGGGCGAGTTGCGCGAGGCGCTAGCGAATGTGACCGCGATGGGCGGCCACGAGGTGATGATCGAGTATCTGATGCTCGCGGGCGTGAACGACGCTCCCGATGACGTGGCAGCTCTGGTCGACTATCTGCGCGACATTCCGGTACACATCAACTTGATTCCCTACAATCCGATCGGCGAGGCGCCGCACCTGGCGGGCAGCGACGAGGCGACGCGAGCGGGCTTTTCGCGGGCCCTCAAGGCGGCGGGTTTTCAAGTGACGACGCGCTACTCGCTGGGAGCGGATATCGCCGCGGCCTGCGGCCAGTTGGTGCGGCAGGAGCACCGGCGTGCGGTCGTCTTGGAGAGCGATCGGCGGCGCGCGCCGGTCGCGTTGCCGTAACCTTAGAAATCGGGTCAGGGTTTCGGCTGCGGCACGGCGTCGGGCGGGAGCAATCCCTTGTCGATGTATTCGTCGACGCCCAGCAGCTTGGGGTCCTTGGTGTTCTGGCCGGTGATGGCGGGAATGGGGCGATGGTCGAACCATTCGTCGAAGGGGAGCTTGCCGGCGGGGACGGGCTCGGCGATGCTGGGGCCGCTGAACGAGCTCATCCAGAGATCCGAATCGGCGTCGAGCCGCTGGTCGATGATGAACAGGTCGTACTTGATCGCATAGCTGGCGTCCCCCTGGATCCGTTGGTCGACGGACTTTCCCATGTAGAGGTAGATCAGGCCCGACAAGCTGTTGCCCTGGGGTTGTTTGCGAATGGGAATGCGGGCGGCCCAGCGTTGGCCATCCTCGATCGCCAAGAGCGGCGTGGGTTTTTCGGGGAGCGGTTCGTCGCGCTGGTGGTCGATGAATTGCTCGCTGAAGAAGACCGTGGCCATCATGCGGCTGTCGAACAGCATGTCGGGAGTGCCGGGCGCACGCTCGATTTCGCAGTAGACGAATAGCCCATCGGCTGGAACCGGATCGCCGACGCCTATGACATTGCCGGCGGCATCGCACAGATGGATGCGAAACGTGGCGGTCAGGTAGTGTCCCTTGTTGAAGAGCTCGGGATTGCGTTCGCAATTGCCGCGATAGTAAGTGCCGGCGACTTGAATGGGGTGGTCGGGGCGAACGGGCACGGGCGGATATCCGTAGATCGTCTTCGACCAGGGGTTTTGATGTTTGGCGTTGGCGGCCTGCAGCGTGGCCAATTGCTCGTCGGTGTGTAGTTGATGGCCGCGCAGCAACATGATGCCCAGCATTCCCAACATGCACAGCCAAACGAGCGTCAATTCACGGCCCGTGAACCGGCAGGCAAACGTGCCGAAGCGGCCGGACGCCCAGCGGCGATCTTGCTTGCGGGCGAGTTTTGCGCGCGAGAGGGCCAGCAGCAGCAACTGGCCGAGCAGAAAGGCCAAAGCGTACGGCTGCACATAGGCGTACTCGAACTCGTGGCGTTGGAACCAATCCGCTAGTCGCTCGACCCACTGCTCGTACAGCGAGCGCCGATCGGCGCTGGCTTTGTCACTTTCCTGGGCGGACCAGACCGCGCCTTGCGCGACCCAGCGTCGAATCGTTTCGATCTGCTCGGACGATAGTGCCGGGGAGTTTTTTGGCATGCGATACGCGCGCTCGGTGGAGGACACGCGGCGATAGACTTCGTTGGTTTCGAGCGTGCCGCCGATGATGGGCGCGCCGGTGTAACCGCCGGCCTCGGCGTGCGTGCGCGCGTCCAGTCGCAGACCGCTGCTCTGGATGTCCGGACCGTGACATTTCACGCAGTGCGCCGCGAAGATGGGCTGAACGTCAACGGCGAAGATAACCACGTCGTCGCCCGCGGCGCCGACGCCGGGAGCGACGTGCTCTGTTACCGGTGTCGATTTGTCGGCTTCGGCCGCCGGGAGCGCCGGCGGCTCGGACCGCGAGAGGGCGGGCAGTAGCACGAGCAGGACGCCGGCCAGCGCCGCGCGGCCGATTTGTCCGCGCGCGCGAAACCAGCGCGGCCAGCGCGGAAACGTGCGTGCGGTCGGTTCGCCCATGGTTGCTCGAAAGGAACGGCGGCCGCGCTGAATTGCGCGGCGGCGCCTCGTCGATGCTCCTCGAAGTCCGTCAACCTTTCATCATAGCTGGCCAGTGGCCGACCGGTAAGCAAGCGGCCGTACCACTACCGCCGGGCGCGGCTTTGCAGGCAGTTTGCCCTCAGCCTATACTTACCGCTCGCTTTGGCATCGCCGTGCGGTTTAGTGGGAGGATCATCATGGGGACGTGTTTGCTGGTCGCCGCGACGTTGTTGCTGGGAGCCGGTGCGCCGACGGACGCGGCGGTCGCCGAGGGGCTGAAGCCGTTTCAGGGAACGTGGACGCCCGAGTCGATGGAAATGGACGGCAAGTTTCTCTCGCCAGAGCGGCTGGCCAAGGTGCGGCTCACCATCGACGGAGCGAATTTCACTTTCGAAACGGCCGAAGACAGTCACGCGGGGCTCTACAAGATCGATCCGAGCAAGGATCCCAAGGAGCTCGACATCGAGATCACGCGCGGCGACGAGAAAGGCAAAGTCTATCTGGTGATCTACCAGTTCGCTGACGGCAAGATGATCCAGAGCATGCGGGTCGACAACAAGGAGCGAGCGCGGGAGTTTACGGGCAAGGCCGGCAGCGGCAACTTGTACGAGATTTGGAAGCGGGTGAAGTAGAAGGCGGCGGGAACTTCCGAGGCTATGGACCCAGCTACACCGCCATCGACTTCCGCCGTGGCAGCGGACGACACGCTCGAGCGCGGATTGTCGCGCAACGTGCGCGTGTTGGGGATGGCCAGTCTGCTCAACGACGTGGCCAGCGAGATGATCTTTCCGCTGGTGCCGACGTTTCTGGTCAGCGTGTTGGGCGGCGGCAAGGCTTCGCTGGGCGCGATCGAGGGCGTGGCCGACAGCACGGCCAGCATCGTCAAGCTGTTTGCCGGGGGCCTTTCCGATCGAGCCGGCAAGCGCAAGGCGTTCGTGGTGTGGGGCTATGCGCTGGCCGCGGCGACGCGACCCTTGATCGGGCTGGCGACCGCGCCGTGGCAAGTGCTGGCGGTGCGGACCGGCGATCGGTTCGGCAAAGGCATTCGCACGGCGCCGCGCGACGCGATGATCGCCGACTCGGCCAGTCCGGAAACTCGCGGCTGGGCCTTTGGCTTCACGCGCGCGATGGATCACTTGGGCGCGGCCGTTGGCCCGCTGTTGGCGTTTGGGTTTCTGGCGCTGTTTCCCGAGCGGCTGCGGATGTTGTTCTTGTTGTCGGCCGTGCCGGGTGTGGCGGTGGTGCTGCTGGTGTTGTGGGGGTTGCGCGAACCGCGGTTGGAGACCAAGGCGGGCAAGGAATTCCATCTCACGCTCAAGCCGTTCGGTCGGGATTTTCGTTTGTACTTAGTGGCGATGGTGGTGTTTACGCTGGGCAATTCAAGCGACGCGTTTCTGCTGGTGCGGGTGGGCGAGTTGGGCGTGCCCACCGGAGTGCTGCCCTTGCTGTGGTGCGCTTTTCACGTCGTGAAGAGCGCGGGCAGCTTGATTGCCGGCTGGGCCGTCGATCGAGTGGGTCCGCGGCCGTTGATCTTCGCCGGCTGGCTCGTGTACGCGGCGATCTACCTGGCGTTTTCGTTGGCGACCACTGCGATCGAAGGCTGGATCTTCTTTTTGCTCTATGGAGTCTTTCACGCGCTGACCGAACCAGCCGAGCGCACGATGGTGGTGAGCCTGGTGGGCGGCGAGCACAAAGGGTTGGCGTACGGCTGGTTCAATTTCGCGATCGGCATTGCCGCCTTGCCGGCGAGCCTGGTGTTTGGCGTGCTGTACGAGACGTTCGGCGGGCCGGTTGCCTTCGGCTGGAGCGCCGCGCTGGCGCTGACTGCTACGGGTTTGCTAGCCGGCGTCCGCCGACGCGGTTCGGCTGCACCGCGGTAACATTTGTAGCGATTAGGCAGGCGCGGTGGACGAAAAAATCACATGCAGACGGACGGGTATTCAGCCGATGAAATCATCTAGTGCAAATGCTTCAGGCGATGGCGCCAAAAACTCCACGACGAGTTAAATACCGCATGACGACGTAGCGCCCGACGCCGATTCACGGATACTTGGCGCGTCATGCGCCATCGGACCGCACAGCGTCGCTGCCCCGCGCCTGTGCGGTTCTTTTTTTGCGCGCGTGGTGCGGCGTTGGCCGGGCTTCTGCACTGGCAAGATGCCGGTGGCACGTGCGAGCCGTGGTGTCAGACACTGGCCGCGGCCGGTGTGCCTGTGGGCTGGGTGAGTTGGCCGGCTTTGATGATGCCGCCTTGCATGACGGCGATGAAGCGGCGGCGATCTTCCAACAGCGCGATGTCGGCCAGCACGTCGCCGTCGACGATGAGCAGATCGGCCAGCTTGCCCGGTGCGACCGTGCCGAACTCGTCGCAACGGCCCATGATCTCTGCGCCGCTGCGCGTGGCGCAGACGAGCGTTTGCATGGGCGTGAAGCCGACGAACTTGACGAAGAAGGTGAGCTCCTTGGCGTAGAGGCCGTGGGGGTTCCAGGCGAAGCCGTAGTCGCCGCCCATGCCCAGTCGGCCGCCGGCTTGCAGGATCAGGCGGGCACTTTCGGCGCCGCCGTCGAGCGTTTCTTGATGCCCGTCGATGACGCTTTGCGGCATGTTGAACTCGGGTCCGTGGACGATGCTGGCGTGCTCGAATTGCAGCGCGGGGACGACGGGCGTATTGCGCTCAAGCAGCATGTCGAGCGCTTCGGCGTCCATGAACGTGCCGTGCTCGAGCGTGTCGTAGCCGGCGCGGAGCGCGTTCTTGATGCCCTCGGTGGCGCGGCAATGGCCGGTGACCTTCATGCTGTGATTGTGGGCTTCGCTCACCACGGCGTGCATTTCTTCGA
>JBBDYK010000381.1:0-10117 GCA_040901665.1 Pirellulales bacterium
CGCTGCGCGCAAGCGCAGCGGTGCCGTTTTTTTTACCGGCTGCCACTGGCATCCTGCCAGTGCATCCCCCTTTTCCAACACTGACAAACTCCAGCACTGGCGAGACGCCAGTGCCACCCGTTTTTTATTTCCGGTGCCACTGGCATTCTCAAACACTAGCCCGAAGCGCGAGCGAGGGAGCCCCACCAACCACCGTTCAATCCCAACAAAACCTACGAAAAACCATCCACCGATTTTACCGATTCCTCCGCGTGCCACCGGCATCCTGCCAGTGCATCCCTCAATCCCAACACTGCAAATCCCGAGCACTGGCGAGACGCCAGTGCCACCCAAACACAGCGGAGCCCTTTTTTACGTGCCTAAACATTAGCCCCCCACAAGTCGCCGGCGGCAAACCAAGTTGCTCCGTCCACGGCCCGACCGTCTGTGCTTCTGATGGCCGGCCAAGCGCAGTAGAATGCATTCGGTGTACTCGCTGACCTAGAGGTGTGACATGGCCGACATTTCCACGCTCATCGACGCCTATTCCCGCGGCGCAAACCTGCTCGGCGATGCGCTGCGATCAATGGCCAATGCCGACGTGGACGCGAGGCCGATTGAGGGGAAATGGTCGGTCCGAGAGGTCGTCTGCCATTTGGCCGACTCAGAGATCATCTATGCGGACCGCATGAAGCGCGTCCTTGCCGAAGATAACCCCACTTTCTTCGAAGCTGATCCCAATCGGTTTGGACCCGCACTTTTTTGTCCACACCGGCCGCTAGACAATGAATTGAACGTGGTGGAGGCGATCCGTGCGCACATGCTTCCCATCCTGCAGTCCTGCGACGCCGATGCATTCCGGCGAACTGGAGTTCACTCGCTCGACGGCCGAATGACGCTTCAGACGCTTCTTGAGCGCATTGTGGCCCATATCCCCCACCACGTTGCATTCATCGAAGAAAAGGTACAAGCGATGGCGGGCTGATGGGCACTCCGAGAGACTGGGACCGTTTTGCGAATGGCCGAATTGAGTGGCACGGTTAGCGCCCGAGCCCTCTACAGCAACGCCGAATCAAGGTAAAACAAGGGTCAAATCTTGCTAAGCGCCTGTAGCTCAGGGGATAGAGCAACGGTTTCCTAAACCGTAGGTCACAGGTTCGAATCCTGTCAGGCGTAATTGAACACTACTAGCCCAACAACGCGCCGATTGGCTGGCCGTCGGAGAGCACGCGGATGGGGCGGCCGCTGCGGTCGGGAAATTCTTGGCTCGTATCGATGCCCAGATGGTGATAGACCGTGGCCAGCACGTCGCCGGGCGAATAGGCGTGCGTCGTGGGATAGGCGGCGTGGGCGTCGGTGGCGCCGATGACCTGGCCGACGCGCAGTCCGCCGCCGGAGAACAACACCGAGAACGCACCCGGCCAGTGGTCGCGGCCGGCCTGAGCGTTGATCTTGGGCGTGCGGCCGAACTCGCCCGAGACGAGCAGCAGCACGTTGCGATCGAGCCCGCGCTCGTAGAGATCGACCGCCAGCGCGGCCAGCGCGCGGTCGACCGGCGGCAGCGAGCGATCCTTGAGCGTGGCGAAGTTGTTGGTGTGCGTGTCCCATTCGCCGCCGGAGAGCACCGTGACGAACGTCACGCCCGACTCGACTAACCGCCGCGCGAGCAGACAACCTTGGCCGGCTTGCGTGCGGCCGTAGCGATCGCGTGTGGCCGCCGGCTCGCGCGCCAGGTCAAACGCCGCCTGCGCCCCGGGGCTGGTGATCATGTCGAGCGCTTCGCGGGCATACTTATCGAAGCCGGCCATCTCGGCATGGCGATCGGCGGCCCAGCGCAGCCGATCCAGCTCGTGCAGCAGCGCGCGGCGATTTTGCAATCGATCGGTGCTGATGCCCACGGGCAGATTCAGATTTCGCACCGCGAAGTTGGGCGAGTTCGGATCGCTCTCGGGCGTGAACGGATTGTAGGCTCCACCCAGATAAGCCGGGCCGCCCAGCAATTGCCGGCGCGGAATGCTGGCGAACGCGGGCATGCCGGCGACGTTCGGCCCACGCAGCTTCGAAACGATCGCGCCGGCGTAGGGATTGACGTTGGTGGTGGTTGCCGGTGGCGGCTGATAGCCGGTCATCATCCAGTGCGACGCCGGCAGATGACCGGCATTGGCATGCGTCACCGACCGCACGATGGCAAAGCGATCGAGCGCCCCGGCCATATGCGGCAAATGCTCGCACAACTGCACACCGGGCAAGCAAGTGCCAATGGGGCGGAACTCGCCGCGAATCTCGGCCGGCGCCTCCGGCTTCATATCGACCATGTCGATATGACTGGGCCCGCCTCCCATGAAGACGTGAATCACCGCCGTATCGTGGCGAACGGCAGCAGCCTGCGCGGCGCGGCAGCGCAACAGATTCGGCAAGGCCAGCGCGCCCAGGCCCAGCGAACCAAATCGCAACATCGTGCGCCGCGAAAAGCGCGGCTGTCGAGAGCCGTCGGACGCCGCCGTCACGAACATGACCGGTCTCCTTCGCCAGGGAGCCAGTGCGAGCGGGCGCTACAGTTCGATCGCCCGCCGGCACTGACCGCGATTGTAGCAGCCGGCCGCCCCATGTCGAATCGATTGCGGGGCCATACGCGGCGCTTGCTTTGTGCAGCCATGTCGCCGCATGATCCCAAAGAAGCAGCTGCGCGCTGCTTGGACTGGCTTTACTTTCCCTTGCGGGCCGGCGACGCGACGGCCGCCTTCTCGGGCGCTTCGGCTCCCAGCAGGATGCCGAGCCACTGCATGTCTTCGCTGTGATCGAGGATGATTTTGACGACCATGGTTAGCGGCACCGAGAAGAGCATGCCGATGGGGCCGAGCACCCAGCCCCAGACGACCAACGAGACGAACACGACCAGCGGCGAGAGTCCCAGCCCGCGACCCATCAGGCGCGGCTCGATGATGCTGCCGATGATGGTCTCGATGACCAGATAGCCGCCGGCGGCCATGAGCGCCGTGGACACGCCGAACTGCAACAGCGCGAGCACCACCGGCGGCACGGCGGCGATGAACGAACCGATGTTCGGGATGAAGTTGAACAGAAACGTCAGCAGTCCCCACAACAGCGCAAAGTCGATGTCCAGCCACCACAGCCAGACGGTCACGACCACCGCGTTGAGAAAGCTGAGTTGTGTCTTGATGGTGATGTAGCGGCGCACGCTGGCTTGTATCTTGTCCAAGCGTTGTCTCAGCGAATCGTCGCCGCCGGAAATCGCCCGCAATTTGTCGGGCAGCTCGGCAGCCTCGAACACCATCAGCAAGAGCGTGAACACGATCACCAGCGCGTCGCCCAACACCGAACCCAGCGCGCCGAGCATTTCGCCGAACAGGGCCACCGCCCGGCCGGGGTCGAGCGTTTCCTGCTCGAGTTGGGCCGTGACGTCGATGCCCTTGGCCTTCAGCCAACCGGTGAACTCCCGTTGCAAGTCGGTCACGCGCTGTTGATACTCGGGCAGTTGCTCGCGCATCTGGTTGATGGAGGTGCCGATCACGGCCACGACCACCAGGCCGAATAGCACGATGACCGTGGCGATGGTGGCGAAAGCCGCCCAAGTGGGCAGGCCCTTCTCTTGCAGCCATTTGAGCGCCGGCAGGCAGATCATGGCTACGAACGTGGCCACGATGAACGGCACGACGATCGGCTGCGCCGCGCGCATGCCCGCCACGATCACGACCACGGCGGCGCAGGAGAGCAACACGGGCCCGCTGATTCGCAACTCGGACTTGTCGGCCATGACGCTGTGCACCGTGTGAGGCCGGCGCGCTATTTGCTCTGGTTAGGCCGAAAACGGCGCCGTGCAGCCCCGATGTTACCCGGTGCCTCTGTTATTCCACAAGCTGAGCTGGCGGCAAAGTTGCGCATCGCGTCGCTTGTGCGAACGCACCATTCAGGGCGAGGTTGTCAGAATGTCGCGATTTCATCAAGATACACGAACGAAAGCATCCCAACGGATTCCATCAGCACGGTGCAAGGCGGGGACCGTCGCACGGCAATCGCCTGCTGCTGTGCAACCGTGCCGCATTGCATTGCAATTGCGCGGAGCCAGACTTGAGCGTGCCCACTATGAAACGTCGCTTGCCGATCGGCGCCGAGGTGTTGTCCGGCGACGGCGTTGATTTTCGCGTCTGGGCCCCGCGGCGGCGGCGCGTGACCGTTGCTTTTGGTCCCACGCCTGAATCGCTCGATCAATCGCTGGAATTGAAGCCGGACGACGGCGGATACTTCGGGGGATTTGCCGCCCAAGCGGCCGCGGGCACGCGATATGGGTTCCGGCTCGATGACGATGCAACGGTCTATCCCGATCCGGCGTCGCGCTTTCAGCCCGAGGGCGTGCACGGCCCGTCGGAAGTGATCGATCCGTCGTCGTTCGCCTGGAGCGACGGCGATTGGTCCGGCAAGCCGCTGCACGGCCAGGTGCTGTATGAGTTGCACTTGGGCACGTTCACGCCCGAAGGAACGTGGAGCGCCGCGGCACGCGAACTTCCCAGGCTCAAAGAGCTGGGCATCACGTTGATCGAGATCATGCCCGTGGCCGAGTTTCCGGGCAGGTTCGGCTGGGGTTACGACGGCGTCGATCTGTTTGCGCCCACGCGGCTCTATGGCCGGCCGGATGACTTCCGGCGGTTTGTCGACACGGCCCATCGCCAGGGACTGGGCGTGATGCTGGACGTGGTTTACAACCACTTCGGGCCGACTGGCAACTACTTGGGGCGCTATTCCAGCGACTACGTGGCGACGCACGGCACCGACTGGGGCGACGCGGTCAACTATGACGGCCCGAATTGCGGCGGCGTGCGCGAATTCGTCGTCTCGAATGCGGGCTACTGGATCGACGAATTTCACGTCGACGGTCTACGGTTGGACGCGGTGCACGCGATCGTCGACGATTCGGACGATCACATTCTGGCAGAGCTGACGCGCCGCGTGCGCGCCGTGGCGCCGAGGCGAACGACCTTGGTCATCGCCGAAAACGAGAACCAACAGGGCTTCGTGCTACGCAGTGCCCAACAAGGTGGATACGGCCTGGACGCGGGCTGGAACGACGACTTTCACCACGTGACGCGCGTGGCCGCCACAGGGCATGCCGATCATTACTATGCCGACTTTCGCGGCACGCCGCAGGAATTGATCTCGGCCGTGAAGTGGGGCTACCTGAATCAAGGGCAGTGGACCGAGCGTCGCAAGGAATTTCGCGGCGCGCCTGCGCTCGACTTGGAAGCGGGGCAGTTCGTCACGTTTCTGCAGAACCACGACCAGGTTGCCAATTCCCATCAGGCGGACCGATTACACCAGTTGACCACGCCTGGCCGGCACCGGGCGCTGACGGCGCTGTGGCTGTTGGCGCCGGGCACACCCTTGTTTTTTCAGGGGCAGGAGTTCTCCGCCAGCGCGCCGTTTCCGTTTTTTGCCGATCACGAGCCCTCACTGGTAACGCCCGTTCGAGAAGGGCGCGAAGCATTCGCGCGATCGTTTCAGCGGATGGCCGGCGACGATACTTCCGAGCAGTTTCCCGATCCGTGCGACGAGCGCACGTTTTTGGCGGCCAAGCTCGACTGCGAGCAGCGCGATCGCAACATCGCCGTGTTGGCCCTGCACCGCGACTTGCTGCGGTTGCGCCGCGATGACCCCGTGTTTGCGGCGCAGCGGAGCGACCGGCTGCACGGTTCGATCGTCGGGCCGGAAGCGTTCGTGCTACGCTACGTCGGAGAGGCAGGGGACGACCGAATCCTGTTGGTGAATCTGGGTCGCGATTTCGACTGGACGCCGATGACCGAGCCACTGGCCGTGCCGCCGGAGGGAACCAAATGGCAGGTATTGTGGTCGAGCGAGGATCCCAAATACGGCGGGTGGGGCACCCGGCCGTTTGACGAGCGGCATTGGTACTTGCAAGGGCACGCGACGCTAGTGCTCGGCAGTCGAGCGGACGAACCATAGACCTTCGCAGCAGAGTTGTCATGCCGCACAGCACGCGATCCACTTCTCAGGCCGCCGAACCGACACCGGCGCCCACGGTCGATCCGTCGTGGTACAAGGACGCGGTCATCTATCAACTGCACGTGCGCAGCTTCTTCGACAGCGACAAAGACGGCATCGGCGATTTCGCAGGCTTGACGCAAAAGCTCGACTACCTGCAAGAATTGGGCGTGACGGCGCTATGGCTGCTGCCGTTCTATCCCTCGCCGCTACGGGATGATGGTTATGATATCGCCGACTACACGAGCATCCACCCGTCGTACGGCGACCTGCGCGACTTCAAATCGTTCGTGCGCGAAGCCCACGCGCGCGGACTGCGAGTGATTACCGAGCTGGTGATCAATCACACGTCCGACCAGCATCCCTGGTTTCAACGGGCACGGCGCGCCAAGCCGGGCAGTCCGGAGCGCGACTTTTACGTCTGGAGCGACACGCCGGAAAAGTATCAAGAAGCGCGGATCATCTTCAAGGACTTCGAGAGCTCCAACTGGTCGTGGGATCCGCTGGCCAAGGCGTACTACTGGCATCGCTTTTATTCGCATCAGCCCGACTTGAACTTCGACAATCCGCGCATGCAGGCGGCGCTGTTCGAGATTCTGGACTACTGGTTGAAGCTGGGCGTGGACGGCTTGCGGCTGGACGCCGTGCCATATCTGTACGAGCGCGAAGGCACCAACTGCGAGAACCTGCCCGAGACGCACGCGTTTCTCAAAAAGTTTCGCAAGCACGTCGACGCGAAGTATCCGGGCCGGATGCTGCTGGCCGAAGCCAATCAATGGCCCGAAGATGCGATCGCCTATTTTGGCGACGGAGACGAGTGCCACACGGCGTTTCACTTTCCGGTGATGCCGCGGCTGTTCATGTCAATTCACATGGAAGATCGCTTTCCGATCGTCGACATCCTGCAGCAAACGCCGGCGATTCCCGCCGAATGCCAGTGGCTCATCTTCTTGCGCAATCACGACGAGTTGACGCTGGAGATGGTGACCGACGAAGAGCGCGACTACATGTACCGCATTTACGCGCGCGATCACCAGGCACGCATCAATCTGGGAATTCGACGGCGGCTGGCGCCCTTGCTGGGCAACAACCGCCGTAAGATCGAATTGATGAACGGGCTGCTGTGCGCGCTGCCAGGCACGCCGGTGATCTACTACGGCGACGAAATCGGCATGGGCGACAACATCTACCTGGGCGATCGCCACGGAGTGCGCACGCCCATGCAGTGGAGCCCCGACCGCAATGCGGGTTTCTCGGCCGCCAATCCCCAGCAGTTGTATTCGCCGGTCATCATCGACTCCGAATACTTGTTCGAGACCGTTAACGTCGAGACGCAGCAAAAAAATCCCACGTCGCTGTTGTGGTGGATGAAACGGCTGATCGCGCTACGACAGCACTACACGGCGCTGCGGCGGGGCACGATCGAACTGTTGGCGCCCGACAATTCGAAGATCCTGGCGTTCACGCGCGATTACGAAGAGCAAAGCGTGCTGATGGTGGCCAATCTGTCGCGGTTCACACAGTACGTGGAGTTGGACCTGTCGCGATTCGCCGGGCGGGTGCCGGTAGAGATGTTCGGGCAGACGCGGTTCCCGCCGATCACCAAGTCGCCATACTTTCTGACGCTAGCGCCGCACGCGTTCAATTGGTTTGCGCTGGTGCAAGAGACGGCCGAGGCCGCGACGCCCGCCACCGTGAACATGGACCTGGCGGAATTGAGCGAGGCCGACGGAGCATTGCCAGCCAAACGCGGTCGCATGCGCAAGGGCCTGGAGGCCTTGCTGCTGCGCGAGCTGTCGCGGCTGCATTGGTTGGTCAGACCGCCGCGTCGCATTCACACGCTGCACATCTTCGACTCCATTCCGCTGGCAAAGCCGACCGCCGGCAGCGTCCCCTATGCGCTGGTGTTGCGCATCGAGTATCTCGAAGGTGAGGGGGAAACCTACCTGCTGCCCCTGGGTGCGGCTTGGGGAAGCGACGCCGAGCGACTGGCCGAAACGTCAAAGCAGCCGACCATCATCGCCAGCCTGATCCATCCGCAAACTCGCGCGACGGGCATCGTTTACGATGCGGCGTCCGATCCGGCCGTGGCGTCGGCGCTAGTGGGCCTGATTGCCGGTCGCCGCCGCTTGAAGGGAGCCGAGGGCGAGTTGGTCGGTTGGTTGCGATCGCCGCCAAGCATGGACGTCAGCACGCTCGAACACGATGCCGCCACCACCAACTTTGCACGTGCCGATGCGCGCGGCACGAGCTCCACGACATTTGGCGATCGAGCGGCACTGAAGGTTTTTCGTCGCCTGGAGCCGGGTGTGAATCCCGATTTCGAAATCGGCCGCTTCCTGAACCGCAACGACGTCCGCTTCGAGCATACGCTGCCGCTGTACGGGGCGATTGACTATCGACCCCATGACGGCGAGCGCCAGACCGTGGCCGTGTTGCAAGGTTGCCCGCCCAACCATGTCAACGGCTGGCAGTTCGCGCAAGACTCGCTGTCGCGATTCTTCGAGAGCGTGATGGCCCAGCCGGCAACGGCGCTGAAGGTCGCGCCGGGAGTCTCCCTCTGGCAGTTGGCCGCCGGCAGCGCGTCCCAGGAAGCGCTGGACCTGCTAGGCGCTACGTTGGAATGGTCGGGGCTGCTGGGCCGACGAGTGGCGGAGTTGCACGTCGCGTTGGCCGCCGATCACGCCCAACCGTCGTTTGCGCCCGAGCCGTCGACGCAGTTGTACCAGCGCTCGCTCTACCAGTCCTGGCGCAAGCTGACGCTGCAAGTGCTGCAACGTGCGCGTCGCCAACTCAAGTCGCTGCCGGACGACGCGCAATCACTAGCGCAACGAGTATTCGAGCACGAATCGCAAGTGCTCGAGGTGTTTCGCAGCGTGGTCGGACAGACGTTGGGCGGCTCCCGCATTCGTTGCCACGGCGATCTGAGCTTGCACCACGTGCTATACACCGGCAAGGATTTCTTGATCGTCGATTTCGAGGGCAAGCTGCACCGCTCGATTGTAGCGCGGCGCACCAAGCGCTCGCCCCTATGCGACGTGGCCGCAATTCTGCATTCACTGCATTCGGCCGCCACAAGCGCCGCGAAGCTCTGGCCCACGATTTCAGTGGGCACACCCGAGACGATTGCCGCGACCCAGCAGGCGGCCACATTCTGGCACCTCTGGTGTGGCTCGTCCTTCTTGCGATCGTACCTGGCAGTGCCGAAGGCGGCGGCGCTGTTGCCCTCGGCGCCCGAGCAGCGCACCACCTTGCTCGACTTCCACCTGATGGCCGAAGCGATCGACGAGCTGGAGCTGTCGCTAGCCAGCGACGCCGAGTGTGTGGCAGCGCTGTTGGCACGAATCTTGGAGCTGTTGGAAGCGTGACTGCCGAAGCGGCTGTGTACTTCCGCATCCGGGATCAAGACAAGCGCGGAGCCGACACCACTACCCGAGCACTTCCTCGTTGCGCGGGACGGGGGAGGCGAGCACGACCACGGAACAGGGTTGCAGGGGGTAGTGGTCGCCTACTTTAACGCCACTGTCGCTCGTGGCATCGACCGTGTCGAACACCAGCTCCCAGGGCGCGCCTTCGCCAGGGTCGGGCAAGGCAAAGGGTATCGTGTTGACGTGATCGGCATTGAACAGCAACAGCATGGTGTCGCCGCGAATCGATTCGCCGTGCTCGTCGACGTCGATATCGCCGCCGGCCAAGCGCACGCCCAGGCAACGGACGTAGCCGGTGTTCCATGATTCGGCCGACATCTCCTTGCCCGTCGGATCGAGCCAGGCGATTTCGGGGGCTTCGGCGCCTTGAATGGCCTGGCCGTGAAAGAAGCGGCGGCGATGGAACACCGGTTGCTCGCGAAACAGCGCGATCACGCGGCGCACGAAGCGCAAGAGCGACTCCTGGTCCGGCTCGAGCTTCCAATCGATCCAGGAGATTTCATTGTCCTGGCAATAGGCGTTGTTGTTGCCGAACTGGGTCTTGCCCAACTCGTCGCCGGCCAGCAGCATGGGTGCGCCTTGCGACAGCAGCAGCGTGGCCAGGAAGTTGCGCTTCTTGCGCTCGCGCAGCTCTCGAACCTTGGGCTCGTCGGTCGGACCCTCCGCGCCGCAGTTCCAACTGATGTTGTCGTCCG
>JBBDYK010000382.1:0-10111 GCA_040901665.1 Pirellulales bacterium
CTAGCGCAGCTAGCGGTAATTCGCCCGTCGCCAGGCCGTCGACTACTTCCTCCACCAGGTGCACATAGCGGGGCTTCGGCCAGGAGGCGCCATCCAGCAGCGTCTCGACGAGCAACCGATGCAGGATCGACACGCCCAGCCCTTGCCAGTCGCTGCTGTGCTCGGCGGCGACCTGCGCCATCCGTTGCCGTCCGGCGGGAGTGATCGTGGCCAACGTCCAGCGCTGATCGGCTTTGGTGAACAGTCCCAGCGTGCCCTGGTCGCCGGCCATTTCGATCTCCTCCCAGACTTCTTGGGCTTGGGCCGGCCCTTCGCCGGCAGGCCTGGTAGAGAAGCAATCGCCCAAACGCTCTGCCAATTGTGATGCGGTCCAATCCGCCGCGCCACGGAAAAGCCGGTGGGTTGGTAGCACGATCATGCCCGGATCGCTCATACCCACGCACATCATCAGCACGAAATTGGCTGGATGCTGGGACGACAGTTCCCCCTTGGCGGCGATCAGTTCGTCTCGATAGTTGCAGGCCGTCTCGTAACGGTGATGGCCATCGGCGATGAAGGTCGGCTTCGGTCCCATCATCCCCGCCACGGCGGCGACCGTCGCCAGATCGCTCACCGGCCACAGACGGTGCGTTACGCCCAAGTGGTCGACGGCCTCCAGCGGCGTGACTCCGACGATCGCCTTCTCCAGGCGGTCTTGCGCTTCGCTCTGGGGATCCGGATAAAGTCCAAAAATCTGGCTCAGGTTGGCGCGGCACGCCCGAGTCAGCAACAGGCGATCCTGCTTAGGCCCGGACATGGTCTCTTCGTGCGGGAAGATCTTGCCCTCGCCAAACCGCTCTAAGCGGACGCGGGCCATGAAGCCACGCCGCGTCAATTTCTGGCCGCCGCTAGCAAACACCTGGTGATAGACGTAGACCGAAGCTTGCGGCTCCAGGAACAACACGCCCTCGCCACGCCAGTTTTTCAGGAACTGGGCCGCCCGCGAATAGCGATTGTTCGCATCATCATCGCCCGGCTCGTCTCGGTTGAGGATCAACCGCACCACGTTGGCGGGATGCTTCTTGTATAGCTCGTCTTGAAGGTGCGGGCCAATCACGTCATAGGGCGGCGCGATCACGTCGGAGAGATTGCCGACCTGTCCCAAATCGTAACGAAGTCCGCGAAACGCTTGAATCTCAGGCATGGGTGGTGGTCATTGGCTAGGGGTCTGTGGCAATTGGCGAGAAAAATGCCGGCGCGGGCCAGAAATGAGCGCCGCGCTTGGTTATCTCGCGGGTAGCGGCGATTGTCAAACCCTGCTGATAACGGGCCGCGGCTGCTCGCGAAAAACAACTAGCCCCGGGTGAGTTCACCCGGGGCTAGGAAGGGTCGTTGTGTGTTTCGCGTGACCGCCGAACGAACTCTATTCATCGCTTAGTAGCGATAGTGATCCGGCTTGTACGGGCCATCGACCGGCACGCCAAAGTAGTCGGACTGCTTCTTGGTGAGCTTCGTGAGCTTCACGCCGAGCTTGCCCAGGTGCAAGCGGGCCACTTCTTCGTCCAGCTTCTTGGGCAGCACGTGAACGCCAATGGGGTACTTGTCGGCTTCGGTCCACAGGGCGATCTGAGCCAACACCTGGTTGGTGAACGAGTTGGACATGACGAACGACGGATGGCCCGTTGCGCAGCCGAGGTTCACCAGCCGGCCCTCGGCCAGCACAAGGATCGAATGACCGTCCGGGAACGTGTAGCGGTCGACCTGCGGCTTGATTTCAACCTTCTTCACGTCCTTTTGGCCATTGAGCCAGGCCATGTCGATCTCCAGATCGAAATGGCCAATGTTGCAGACGATGGCGTCGTTGGGCATGACTTGCAGGTGCTGGCCCAGGATGATGTCGCGGTTGCCCGTGGCAGTGACGAAGATATTGCCCTGCGGGGCGGCCTCTTCCATGGTCGTGACTTCGTATCCTTCCATGGCCGCTTGCAGCGCGATGATCGGATCGATCTCGGTGATGATCACGCGGGCGCCCAGCGACCGCATCGAGTGAGCGCAGCCCTTGCCGACGTCGCCATAGCCGGCCACCACCACGACCTTGCCGGCCACCATGATGTCCGTTGCGCGCTTGATGCCATCGGCCAGCGATTCGCGACAACCATACAGATTGTCGAACTTGCTCTTGGTGACCGAATCGTTGACGTTGATCGCCGGCATCTTCAGCATGCCGGCCGCGTGCATGCGATACAGGCGATGCACGCCCGTCGTCGTCTCTTCGGTCAATCCGCGAATGCCTTCGAGCAGCTCGGGGTATTTGTCGTGATCGATGGCGGTCAGGTCGCCGCCGTCATCCAGGATCATGTTGAGCGGCTGACCGTCCGGGAAGAACAGCGACTGCTCGATGCACCAGTCAAACTCTTCGTTGGTCTCGCCCTTCCAGGCATAGACGGGCACGCCGACCTTGGCGATTGCAGCCGCGGCATGGTCTTGCGTGGAGAAGATGTTGCAACTGCTCCAAGTCACGTCGGCGCCCAGGGCCTGAAGCGTTTCAATCAGAACGGCCGTCTGGATCGTCATGTGCAGGCAGCCGGCAACCCGCGCGCCCTTGAGCGGCTGGCTCTTGCCGTACTTCTCGCGCAGCGCCATCAGGCCGGGCATCTCGTTCTCGGCCAGCATGATTTCCTTGCGGCCCCATTCGGCCAACGAGATGTCCTTGACCTTGTACGGCAAACGCGATTCAACCTGCGTCACGATCGCTCTCCTTTGTGCGGTTTTCCGCCCTGGGGTACTGATGGCTCGCCCGCGCAGCACGCCCGGGGGCTTGAACCTCCTATGATAAAGACCCGATCCCGCGGCTGGCAACCCGGGCCCGGCACTCGTTCTACCCGCTACCGCGAAACTAAGTGCCTGGGGACAAAACGCAGGGGACTGTCCCGATTTTTCGATGCCCTGGGAGAAAAATGGGACTGTCCCCCTCTCTTCCAGCGTTTTGTTCCCAGGCTCTAAGCGAAAGTTAACATCATGCCGGGAAATTCCGCAGCGGAGCGCGACACTGGCGTTGCTACCGCCGCACGCGCCCGAACGACTCGACCGCAGCCGCCACGAAGGCCCGCACCTTGTCGGTCGACTTTTGGCCAGGGCTCAGCTCCACTCCGCTGGCCGTATCGACGGCCCAGGGCCGCGCTGCCGCGATCGCCGCCGCCACGTTGTCGGGCGTGAGCCCACCGGCCAGCACCAGCGGCACGCCGGCGAATTCGCGGCGGTGCTGGGCCAACGTCCGCCAGTTGACCGTCGCGCCTGTGCCGCCATATTCCGATGCGCTCAGCGCGTCGACGAGCACCATCCGCGGCGTGCAGGCCAGCCGGTGGCATTGCCGCAAATACTCGCCCACGTGCGAATAGTCTTCAGCCAGCCGAAATGCTTTGATCACGGGGACGGGGCGCAGCGATTGCAAGAACTCGGGCGATTCGTCGCCGTGCAATTGCACCAGATCGAGCCGCAACGACTCGACGGCGCCGCGAATCTGCTCGCTCGTGGCGTTGACGAACACCCCCACCTTGCGGATGCGCGGCGGCACAGCGGCGGCAATCTCGGCCGCTCGATCGGTCGGACAATAGCGGCGGCTGGCGGGATAGCAATTCAGGCCGATCGCGTCAGCGCCCGCCTCGGCCGCCTCCAAAGCATCGGCGATGTTCGTAATCCCGCAAATTTTCACGCGAAACATCGGCGACCTCTGCGACCTCCCGCTGCGACCTGCCATCGATCCGAGCAACTTGGCCCACGCCAAAATTTCTCTCAACCGGTAGCAGGGTAAGTATATCTCCTGACGCAATCGTTGTCGGCCTGGTTCAAGCTTGGGCGGCCCGGCGGTCGATGACGACCAAGGGCCATTGCCTGTCCGCGTCGCTCCGCCGACGTTTAACCCGCCATCCGACCTGGCCTTGCCGCTGCATGAGAGTTCGCTTGAAACCGCTGGCCACCGGGCCCCGCGCGCCATGGTTGGGCTTGGCGCTTGCGGTGTTGAGTTGTGCGCTGGTCGCGCGCGCCACCGCCCAGTTGCCAGGCATCCATCCCGATCCCAGCGACTTGCACGCAACTCAGATCGACGGGGGCCTCCAGCGCGAGCTTGCGCGTGCCCGCGCCGCGGTGGCCGAAGCGCGCAGCGCCGCCATCGCCGCGAAAGCCGAACTCGAAGCTGCCGTTACCTCCCGCTCCGCCGAAAACGATCGCTGGCGACCGGCTGCCGCACAACCCGCCGGCCAACCGGCGAGCAACAACCGTTCGGCAATCGCGTCCATCGCAAACGCCGCCGCAACGGAAATCGAAACGCTGAAGCGGCTGATCGCCGAGCTCAAATCCGAACGAATCCAACTGTTGGCTCATCTCACGACCGAGCATCCGTTGATCCTCGACGCGGACATGCGTCTCGACGAATACCAGCGGCAACTCGTCGTGCTTACCAGCGCTCCTGCCACCCACCAAGCTACCGTGCCGGCTGATGGCATTGGCGACACCGACGGCATCGAAGTGCGCACCGCCGAATCGATGCCGGCGCCGCCGCTGGAAATGCTCGACGGTCAGTCCCGTCAGAGTCCCAGCGACGAGTCCCTCCGTTTGGAACAAGCGTTGGCAAATTGGGACTCAGCCCAAGAGTCGCTCGAAGCCGCCATGGACGCCGAATCGGCGACCGCCGAACGGATCGTGGCCCTGACATCGCGTCAGACTGCGGCGCGCGTTCCCCCTGTCGCTCCCCATGCGCCTGCGACTCAGCCCGCCGATATTCCTCAGGTGTCCGCCGAACCGCATGGAGTATCGCCCCAACGCGCAGCGCGCAGCTCGCAGCCGATCGTGCTAGCGGCCCTGATGGTAGCACTGGTGATCGCGGCCTTTGCCTCGGTCAAATTGGCCCGCGCCAATGACGAGTCGGTATTTGCCGGCGCCGACGATGCCGCAGCGGCGCTGTCGCTGCCGGTCGTCGGGGTCATACCGGCGACGGCGGCTGCCCTGGCCCATGGCACGCTATTTCAGCGGCATCGTACGCTGACATTCATGGGCCAGGTTCTCGTGGCCGTGGTCGTGTTCGCGCTCGTGGCCTTTTGCGTGCAGAATCCCAGCTTTATCTGGCGGCTGGTGACCGAACCGTGGGCAGCCCTGCGATAGCGCGATACGCCGCTTCTAACGGCTTCCCAGTCTGCGTGAGCAGCGTCGTTCGCCAATCGCACGATTTCGCTGCGCCCCGTTTCGCGCGGACGCAGTGGAGCGGCGCCAGCGCCGGTGCCGACCCTAGAAAGGAGCGGCCTGTCGGCAGAACACTCGTGAAAGATTAGCGTTTGCGGAAGCTGGGGAGCGTGCGAAATGTACGAGAAGTTTTTCGGATTCACGGCACGACCGTTTCTGCCGGCGCCACGGGCCGACCGTTGCCACTCGACCCAGTTGATGGAATGCGCGCGGCAAACGCTGGTGCGCTCGATCGAGCGCGGTGAAGGGCCCGGTCTGTTGATCGGCCCGTCCGGCACCGGCAAGACGCTGTTGTGCCAACTGCTGGCCCAGGAGTTTGCCGACCGGTTCGCCGTCGTGCAGCTCACCAGTGGCCGTCTCGCGACGCGCGCGGCCTTGCTGCAAGCGGTCTTATATGAGCTGGGGCTTCCGTATCGCGGGATGGACGAGGGAGAGCTGCGGCTGGCGCTGGTCGATTTCCTCGAGCCTCGCGAGGGCGGCGAGTCCGGCTTGCTGTTGCTCGTGGACGAAGCCCAAACCCTGCCGCTGCGGCTGCTGGAAGAAATTCGCTTGATCACCAACCTGGTGCGCGACGGTCAACCGCGCGTGCGCGTGGTGCTGGCCGGCAGTCCGCAATTGGAAGAACGATTCGCCAGCCCAAAACTAAGCGCGTTCGCCCAGCGATTGGCTGCCCGCTGTTATCTGGACGCTCTGGATTCACAAGAAACGGCGGCCTACGTGCGGGCCGAAATCAAGGCCGTGGGCGGCGACCCAATTCAACTGGCCAACGACGACACGCTGCGCAGCGTCTACCGCGCAAGCGATGGCATTCCACGCTTGATCAACCAGGTGTGCGACCACGCGCTCGTGCTGGCCAGCCTGGGCGGCAGCCGAGTTCTGTCGAGCGAAGCCATCGAAGAAGCCTGGGCCGACTTGCAGCAACTGCCCACTCCCTGGAGTGCCGGAGCGCGCGCGACGACCGAGGGCGGTGTCATCGAGTTCGGGCAACTGGACGACGCGGCCGACGACGTGCCCGAGGCGATTCCGTTTCGCTCGCAGAGCACGAAGCCGCTTCACCTGGCGCCGACCGAGGACCTGGCGGGCGCGGAATCCGGCGAGGATGACGAACGGGCGTCCGCATGTCGGGGCAACTCGATGCTTGCCGGCGGAACTCGCAGCACGCGTTTCACTGAAGTGGAGCTCGATTTTCCGGAGTTTGGCGACCCGCACACGGAACAGTTCGAGGAAGAGGAGGTCGTGCTCGACCGCTATCCGCTCGAAGTCGAGCTGTTTGCCGATGCCCCGCGTGTCAGCAGTTGGGAAAGTCGGCAACTGGCGTCCATCCTGGCGGAGTGTGGAGTTGGAACGTTAGCAACCGAGCAAAATGACAACGCGATCACGCTGAATTTCGGCATCGCCCCGATGCAGGTCGAGCACGACGACGAATCGACCATCGGGTGCCAGCCTGTTTCGTCGTTTGCCGCGACCGACGTCCTGTTGACCATGCCGCCCAATTTCGCGATTCCAGCAGAGTCACGCGAGGCCGTAGTCGCCAGTTTTCCGCTAGCGGAAAACCTCCTGGAGTCGGCCACCCAGCGAGAATCGTCGTTCTGGGCCGGCGCCAAAGCCGCGGGCGACGAGCCGCAGTTGATCGTGATCGAAGACGAAGTCCCTCACTCCGACCGCCAGCCGCCGCGCCGCCGACCGTATCGCCAATTGTTTGCCAAGCTGCGTCGCGGCTAGCACGTGCCGCCCGCCGCAAGTCTTAGGATCGTCCTTCCATGACACGAGTATTGGATGCGTTGAAGGCGTTGGAGGAACGGCGCGCCGCCGAGTCGGCTGCGGCGCCGCGCGCCGTCGAGACTGCGGCCCACGCCCACGCGGCGCCTCAGCCTCGTTCCAGCGAGCCAAAACCAACCCAGCAAGAAACGGCTCCGTCGCCGCCGCCCCTCCGGCCCGAGCGCGTGCATCCGGCCACCGAGTCCGTGCGTCGCGCGGCCAAGGAGCACGCGGTGGCCAACATGTGTTTGCTGCCTACCGTGCCGGTCGTCGCCGAGCCATACCATGAGTTGGCCGAGCGGATCAGCGAACAGTTGTCGACCAACTATTGCAACGTGATGCTGTTTGTCAGCCCCGACGCCATGGCGGAGCCGGGCTTCTCGATGACCCATTTGGCCCAGGCTTTTTCGCTGCAATCGACCGGAGACGTGCTGTTGGTTGACGGCGACTTGAGAAACGGGCGACTGTCGAAGACCGTTTGCCCCACGGGCCCTGGCATGATCGAGGCCATGGCGGGCGCGGCACACTGGCCCCAGATCATTCACTCGACGACGACTCCGCGCATCGATTTCGTCAGTCGCGGAGAGGGCGAGATTTCCTCGCGCGAGCCGGCCAAGTTCGGCTGGGGCGCACTGCGGCCAAAGTACCGGGCCGTGTTGATCGGCATCGCGGATCAACGGCTGCCCGAAACCGCGGCGTTGGCCGCGCACTGCGACGCCGTGTATGTGCTCATTTCGCGGCCCCACACCAAGCGCCAGGCCGCCGCGGACGCCGTCGAAGCCCTGCGGGCTAACGGCGCCCACCTGATGGGGTGCGTGGTCGTGAACGACTGATCGAGAAGGAGCGTGCGGGCTCGTCGCGCGGCCGATTCGGCGGCCAGTTGCGCTCGATGGACCTTGAAACCCAGCGCTCGACCACGCAAACTAGCGGTTTCTCCCCGCAGGACTTCTTGATGCGCACCTTTCTTGTCACCGGTGGAGCCGGCTTCATCGGCTCTCATATTGCCGAAGCGCTCGTGGCACGCGGCGATCGCGTGCGCGTGCTCGACAATCTCTCGACGGGCCACCTGGCGAATCTCGATCACCTGCGCGACAAAATCGAGATCGTGCAGGGGGACATCATCGATCCGGAGATTGTCGCCGCGGCCGTGCGCGGGGTCGATTGCGTGTTTCACGAGGCGGCGCTGGCCTCCGTGCCGCGGAGCGTCGAACGCCCCTTGGATACCAACGCGGCCTGTGTCACGGGCACCCTCAACGTGCTGAACGAAGCTCGCCAGGCCGGCGTGCGCCGGCTGGTCTACGCCGGTTCGAGTAGCGCCTACGGCAATCAAGTCAGCTCGCCCAAGCGCGAGACCGATTTGCCGGCGCCGATTTCTCCCTACGGCACGGCCAAGCTGGCCGGCGAGGCCTATTGCCACGCGTTCTGGGCGACTTACGGTTTTGAGACGGTCAGCATCCGCTACTTCAACGTATTCGGCCCGCGGCAGGATCCGAACAGTCAATACTCGGCCGTCATCCCGCGGTTCATCACGGCCATGCTCGCCGGCAATCAACCGGTCATCTACGGCGACGGAAAGCAATCGCGCGACTTCACGTTCATCGCCAACGTGGTGCACGGCAACTTGCTGGCGGCCGACGCCGATGCGGCGTTGGTGGCCGGTCGCACGTTCAACGTGGCCAACGGGCGCAGCACGGATCTGCTGCAATTGATCGCCCAGCTCAATGACTTGTTAGGCACCTCGATCCAACCGGTCCACGAGCCGGCGCGCGCCGGCGACGTGCGCGAGAGCCTGGCCGACATCTCGCAGGCCCGCGAGCGATTGGGCTACGAGCCGCAGATCGAGTTTGAGGAAGGTCTGCGACGCTCGATCGAATACTATCGGCAAATGGCCGGACGAACCGCAAGCCGTTGAATGGTTCGACCGCGGCTGCCCACGGCGTGCCACTGCAAGGCTCTCAGCAGCCTGTTGAAAAATGCCGTCGTGGCATTTTTCAACCTCGCCAAGTGCGAAGCAAAGCTTCGCACGGCTCGCAGAATAACGACTTGCGTCGCTATTCTGTAAAGCGCATCCATGCGATGTCGCAGCCTGTTGAATTCTTCAACAGGCTGCTATGCCTTCTGTGCGACAAAGCCTACGTAGCCGGGTGGAAAGACGGTCTTCCCGTAGTCGCGCACGGTCCGCACACGAAAACCGGCCTCGCGCAGAGCGGCGGTCATCTCCTGACGGTCGTACAGCCTCAGGCGATGCACTTCGTCGTCCCGGCGATACAGCGTGCCCACGCGACGAAACGTCGAGATCCGGCGCGTCAGCGAGCGCGCTTGGGAGTCTTCGCGGGCTTCGAACAGGCAGGCCCAGTCGCTACCCTCGCGATACGCTTGCCGCTGGCCCGTGGGCTCGCGGCCGGGAGTGGCGACGTCGAACACGAACAATCCCCCCGGCCGCAACGCCGCGTGCACCTGCGAAAAGAAGGCCGCCAACCGCTCCTGCGTATTCCGCCGATCGAACAAGTAGTTGAACACTTCGCCCAGCGCCGTCACGGCAACGCAGGGACGCAAGCGAGCGCCAAGAAACGGCCGCGCGTGAAACTCGCCGCGCGGCACGCGCTTCGCGGCAATAGCAATCATGGCCTCTGAAATGTCGTAGCCGAGTACGCCGAAGCCAGCCATCGACAACTCGCGCGCCCAAATGCCGCTGCCGCAGCCCAGGTCGATCACCAGGCCGTCGGTCAGCGCGTGCGACTTGAGTAGCGCCAATAACCACGGCGCAGCGCCTGCCGCAAATCCACCAAAGCCCACGTCGTGAATATACGCCAGGTCCTCTCGATATGCCGCCGACTTGGCCTTGGCAGGCGACACAGTGGTTGATCTTGCGCGGGGCGGCATCAGCCTATTCTCCTCGATGTACGGCGCCCGGTCAGGGCATACGCGACGCCAGTCAGGGTAACTCCAATCGCCAGCACCACGAACGTCGTGGGATAGGGCGCCAAGCGGGTCGATTTGCTGGCTTCCACGACGCCGCCGATGAGCGGAGCGCCGACGAAGGCCCCCAGGTCGAGCATCGCCAGCATCACGGTCGTGCCCAGGCCGCGATAGCGATTGGGAAACGCAAAGCTTCCCTGCGCGGTCACCGCCGGAAACA